>CAXBNH010000041.1:0-14329 GCA_963976905.1 uncultured Algibacter sp. | reverse complement strand
ACCTATTTGTAAAACATCTTCATATTCGTAAGGCACATTTACTTGAACTACGAGCGATTTGGGTTGCACTACCGTAGCCAAGACATCTCCTTCGGCAACATAATCATCTTGGGTAACGTTCAGTACGGTAAAAATACCTGTTGCATTGCTATTTATGGTAATGGGGCTAATAAGTTTCCTTAAAGAACTATCAATTTTCACAGCTTCTTTTAGTGCATCTTGTTCTTTGGTCCTAACCGATGCAAAGATTTGTCCGCGACCAATATGGTCTCCAATTTCATAGGACATCCCAGAAATATAACCCGTAACATTAGACCGAATATTTTCCTTTTTTTGGTATTGCGTAACGCCATTGAACGTGAGGTATTCTTTAATATCATTTTTTTGCACGGATGCAACCGCTACATGAATGGGTGCCTTTTTTTCTGAAACCGTTTCCGTATTTTTTTTACAAGCCGTAAAACCTATAATTAAAAGCATTGCGATTAAATATCTAGAGTCTTTTTTTTCATGATCAATTACCAATTAATATAATTATACTGGCTTTTTAATAACCAGTAGTTGGTTTGCATTTGTAATTTGGTATAAGCATTCTGTTTGTAATTCTGAATGACATTGAGATAATCTACAATGGATATTTGACCTTGAACCAATTTTCCTTTATAGATTTCCAATATGTTTTTCTGATTTTCAAGTTGTTTGTCAAGCAAATGCATACTTTCATCCAAAGCCTGTATTTGCTGTACAATGGTTTTAAGATTGTTATCCAATTGAACCTTTGCATTTTCTTTGTA
The DNA here is from genome assembly GCA_963976905.1 of uncultured Algibacter sp. GTDB lineage: Bacteria > Bacteroidota > Bacteroidia > Flavobacteriales > Flavobacteriaceae > Pseudalgibacter. Next base: position 13,535 of record CAXBNH010000041.1, on the reverse strand, counting down.
GAATTCCAAACTTTCCTCTTTTAAGGTACTTTGTTGCGCATTTAGTTTGCGTTGTTTTCCATCGTAAATAGGAATTGCCAAACGCAGCCTGGCACTTGCCCCAAATCTTCGATAAATGCTGGGGGTCTCAACGGCATTTAAACCCGTATTTGCATACGTAATTATTTGTGGTTTGTATTGATTTTCAAAAACACGTTGATTCGCAACAATTTGCAAACTATCATTTTCAAACTTTTTCTGGTAAAAAAATTGTGAAGGTTTTGGTTCGTTATCAAAAGTGGGGCTTCTAATTTTTTAACTTTACCAATGGGCATTCCGCTTAAACTATACAATTGATTGATAGCTATTTTAAGATTATTTTGTAATTGCTGAAGCTCTAACGTCTTTCCGTCAACGTCCAATTGCAACACTAAATAATCGCTTTCCATTAAAACAGCCTGTTCCACCAATAACTTTACAACTTGTAACCGTTTTTCAAGGTCTTTCAGAATATCCTTTGTAAATGTTTCTTGCAATTGCAATTGATAGGCAAGTATATAGGCATCCGTTATATTTTTTACAATAGTATGTGTGGTTTCTTCGGAAGAAAGTGATATGCAATTATTTTGGATTTTATTCTGGAACAAGAAATTATCGGTAACCGCCTGATTGAATAAATTTTTGGTCACATTTATTTGTGCCGAATACAGACCGCCATTTGTAATGCCAACATCATAGCCAAAGGCATTGCCCGAAGGCGCTGTGGTAATGTCTATTACCTTGCCGTCATTATTAAAATAAGGTGCAACCATCACTTCAGAAGTGGCATTGATTTGGAACGCTTTATTTTGGGCAACAATAATGCTGTTTTGAACCTCTCCTATTTTTAAAAGATGATTGTTTTCATTTAAAGTAGGGGCATTTTCTTTTGCTTGTTTTACAAAATAATCAAGGTTCTCTTCATTTTGGGCAAAGGAAAAAAAACCTATAAAACAGACAATTGACAAACGTAATATAGTCTTCAAAACAATGAATTAAATGAATTATAATAGTAAAAGTAATTATAAATTCTAAAGAAGACCTAAAGTAAAAATCTATACTTGATACAGAAAAGAAATCTTATCTTGGATGATTAGCTTTTGCCGTTAAATATCCGTATGGAAACTACTTCCCGATACAGAAAGTAATTATCCACTATATATAGAAAATTAAACATCAAAGGCACAAATAGAGTACAATAATTTTACGTACCCATCCCTATAATGGATAAATGATTTGCTTTGTTTATATTTGGTTTTAATTTTTTTCATGATGGATGAAAACAGTACAAACAAGACAGAATACAGAACAGAATCAAAGGAGGATGTTGTTAAAGAATTTATACCAGTTGTCAAAGAGTTTTTGAAAGACACTATTGTTTTACTTCTCATTTTAGGTAATGTTATTTTTCTTTACTTTAACAATAAGATTGATAATTGTACACTAGGAACGTTATTAGGTTCTATAATTGGTTATTCTATAGGAAACTTCAAGTCTAATAATTCTAATCATTAATCGTCATATAATTTATCAGTTATATAATCAAAAATTTTTTATCCACAAAAATTGAATTAAGAATACTATTAAAGGGGCGCATATCGTAAAAAGAACCCATAGTATAAACCCTGTTAAATTTTCCATTTTCAATAGTTTTTAATTATACACTATATTTTTAACTTCCTTGCTGTCCTTGGCTTTCCAATACTCTAGTTCCTTATCTTGGCTTAAGGCGTTTTTAAGGAATTTCTCAAACTCGTTACCTCGATAATTTCTATGGTTGAATTTCCATTCGTATTCCAACAGATAAAAGGGTAAATACTTTTTACTTAACGACTTATAGCTACCTTTAATACCGTTCTTAACGTAACGCCAAAAACCCTCGATTGTATTAACATGCACAATGACTTTGCTGAACGATTTTGAGTGATTTATTTCAAGTCTATCAATATAATTTTCCAAATCTTTATATGACCTGAAACCATCTGTAAGAAGTATTGAGTTTTCTTGTTTTGCATAGGTTTTAAGCATGTGCAAAAGGTTTCGCTTAGTTAATTTTTCAATAAGTTTAGTTTTAACCATGCCTTTACGTTGTACCATGCCAGCAACCGAAATTTTTTTAGTGTGGTGGTGGAAATATTAGCTTCATTATCTTCAGATTTTTTTAAACGTCTGGATTTACCACCAAAATAACTTTCGTCCATTTCTATCATACCGTTTAGTTTTGTGCCTTTTATTAGCATTCCTATACGAACTCTCATAGCTAAGTAATAAGAAGTTTTATAACTTCCACCTATGTTTCTTTGAATCTCTTTTGCTGAAATACCTGATTTTGAGTTTAACATCATGGTTATTACTACGAACCATTTTGGTAATGGTAAGCGAGTATCTTCAAAAATAGTATCTACAAATACCGAAAATGACCGTTTACAATTTTTGCAAGTATGCCGTGTTTTCTCGGTTTTTTGGCGATTTGTTTTGGTTGAGCCACAATAAGTGCATTTTACAACTTTTCCCCAACGTAATTGTTCCAGTAATTTCAAGCATTTTGCCTGTGTATTGTATTTTTTTGTACTTCTAATATTGTCATTGCTTATGTATTGATTTTATTATACTTTTACTCAAAACTCATTCCGTTATAGGGAGAGGTGCGTAATTTTATTCTGATTTGTCATTTATATTAGATTAAGAACACCAATAATCTAACACATTTTTAAATAATCATATAACCACATATTTTTTATTTTTCAAATACGAAATATAAACAACTAAACCCCATGTGCTTACAGAAAAATAATTTTCATCAAATAAGTTCTGCTTGAAAAGTTTAAATAACAAAATCATTAAAGATTTTTTTACTTTCTGTAATCCTTTATAGATAACTTTTATTTTACCTATTTTTACAGACCAGATTTTATTTTAATGACCATTTTAAAAACTATACTTTACTTTTCTATTTTCAAGCATCCTCTCAATAAGTTAGAATTGCTTAAGTTTTCAATAATTTCATCCGAAGACGCTTTGAATGAACAACTTTCTTTATTATTACAAAAAGGGACAATATTCAAAATTGGTGATTTTTATACCGACCACAATGATTCTTCAATTATTGAACGGAGATTAATCGGAAATCAAAGAGCTAAAGAAATTATGCCAAAAGCAGTCAAAGTATCTAGGCGTATTGCCAAATTCCCATATGTAGAATGTGTTTGTCTATCAGGAGCATTATCTAAGGGATATTATGATGATAATGGAGATTTTGATTTTTTTATTATAACAAAACCAAATCGTTTATGGATTGCTAGAACTTTATTGGTTTTTTATAAAAAGGTATTTTTATTAAATTCAAAAAAATATTTCTGCGTGAATTATTTCATTAGTAGTGATAATTTAGAGATTCCTGAGCAAAATTTGTTTACAGCTACAGAAATAGTAACATTGATTCCTTTGTATGGAAGAGATACGTTCAAAGCATTTTTAGACGCAAATACTTGGGTACTCCCCTATTTTCCTAACAAACCAATTACCCAAACAAACACTACTAGAGATACGAAAAAAAATGCTGTATCTCAGCTAATTCAAAAACTATTGAATGGTAATTTTGGGCTCTTAGTAGATAAAAAACTTCAAAAAATAACCTTAAAAAAATGGGTGAAAAAGTTTAAACATTTAGCAGATGAAGATTTCAATATTGCAATGAAATCTACAAGACAAGCATCAAAACATCATCCACAAAATTATCAAAATAAAGTTACCAAACGTCTTCATGAACGTTATACTGAAGTTATTAAACAGTTCAATTTGAAATCCCATGAGGAACATGCTTGATATCGTTTTTTCACATTCCTATTATTATAAGTTTGATACCAAACAATGGGAAAACAAAGCACCATATCCTCCATTAGGAACGCTTTATGCGGCTTCTTATCTACGTGAAAATGGTTATAAAGTTGGTGTGTATGATGCGAATCTTTTAGATGATCCAAAAACAATTGAACCGTATTTACAAAAACATCAACCAAAAACATTTGTTTTATATGATGACGGATTTAATTATTTAACAAAAATGTGCTTAACCACTATGCGTGAAGCTGCTTTTAAAATGATTAAGATTGCTAAAAAACTAAATTGTAATGTAATTGTATGCAGTTCAGATTCTACAGATCATTATGAAAAATACTTAGATTCAGGAGCCGATTATGTAATTCAAGGTGAAGGTGAAATTTCTTTAAAAGAATTGGTAGATTCACATACAAATAATGAAGATTCAACTTCCATTAAAGGAATAATTTTCAAAAAAAACGGAAGAATCACAAAGAACCCAAAACATCCCGTATTGCGTAATTTAGACGAATTACCAATGCCAGCTTGGGATTTAATTGATATTGAACCCTATCGAAAAATCTGGAAAACTGGCGGAAATGAATTTACACTAAACATAGCGACAACAAGAGGTTGCCCGTTTAAATGTAACTGGTGCGCAAAACCAATTTATGGAAATCGCTACAATTCACACTCACCCGAATATATTACTAAACATATTAAATACCTAAGTGAAACTTATGGTGTCAATCGTTTTTGGATGTGTGACGATATTTTTGGTTTAAAACCAAATTGGGTTCAAAATTTCAATATAGAACTAAAAAAAGAAAACCTTTCTATTTCTTATTACATACAAAGTCGTGTTGATTTATTACTTAAAGAGGATACCATTGATGCTCTGGCAGAAAGTGGACTAGAAGAAGTTTGGGTTGGTGCAGAAAGTGGGTCACAAGCCATTTTAGACGCAATGGACAAAGAAACCAAAGTAGAACAAATATATCAAGCTACACGTTTGTTAAAAGAAAAAAAAGTGCGTGTTGCTTTCTTTATTCAATTTGGCTATTTGGAAGAAACAAAAGAAGATATTGAGAAAACCATAAAGATGATTAAAGAATTAGTTCCTGATAATATCGGTATATCCGTTTCATATCCTCTTCCTGGTACCAAATTTTACGATAAAGTAAAAGATGATCTGCAGTTAAAGGCCAATTGGACAGATTCTGATGACTTGGCAATGCTTTTTAAAGGAACTTATACTACGCAGTATTATAAAAAATTACAACGATATGTGCACAAAGAATATCGAAAAAGCCAAGGTATCTATAATTTAAAATATTTCAATACTAGCGAATTCAAATCTATACTTAAATTAGCTTACTATTTCCCAAGTGCTTTTTACGATAAAATAATTTTAAAAAAGCTAGCGAAACAATAGGCTTATGAACTGGAAAATTAAAGCGCTAATTCAAAAAATTTTATCTACAACAAAACTTGGAGACAGTTTAAATCATATTCCTGCAACTTTAAATAAAAAATATCATTATAATGTTACATTTTACCAAGCACATGAATGTATAAGAAAATTCAGTTACTGCAACATAGATGTTTCTACAAAAAAAACAGCTTTAGAAATAGGTACTGGATACTCTTTAATTTCAGCTATTATTCTATCTATTATTGGTTTTCAAAAAATCATAACTATAGACATTACGAAAGACATAAGATTTTCTTCATATAAAAAACAAGTCCATTATTTGGATCACCCCGAAATTTTAAAATCAATACACTCTGTAAGCATTTTTACAGAGCAAGAAATAATAAGCAAGATAAATGAAATTCAAAAAACCAAAACTTTAGATTCGCTTTTTAAACTATTAAACATTAAGTATATAGCACCATACACATTTAGTGAGGTACTTACCTATGCTAAAGAATTTGATTATATATCTTCTCAGGTAGTATTAGAACATGTTTCACCTGAAATTTTAAACGACTTATTTCAATTCACAAAAAAAACAATCCATAAAGACCAGTTTTGTGTACATACTATTAATTTTATAGACCATTTTGCCAATCCTGGCTTTTTTCAGGACAAATCTATCTCTGAATTTAATTTTTTAAAATATTCAGATAAATATTGGAAATATTGGGCAGGAAATTCGATAGCATATACCAATAGATTATCTTATTTATATTATCTTGAATTATGTAAAAAATTTGATTTAAAAATAGTTGACTTTATTGGCGATAATTATAGAATAACAAAAAAAATAAATCATAAATCAATACATAAAGATATCTTAAAAAAATACAATCCTAATATTAATATCGAAGATTTAACTAAGTACCAAAGAGGTACATTAATAATTTCAAACCCATAAATGAAAGCTGATTTTGACATAGCATCTAAACAATACGATACTGTTTTTACGTTTTCGAACATAGGTAAAGCACAACGAAATTGCGTCTTTAGATATATAAGTCCTTTGTTAAAAAAAGAAAAAAAACTTAGCATATTAGAATTAAACGGTGGAACTGGAGAAGACGCAATTACTTTTGCAAATATGAATCATGATGTAATCTCTACAGATATTTCAGAAGGGATGATTAACATCGCAAAAGCAAAAAATCATCCAAAAACCTTAACATTTCGAGTGCAAGACATCAATACGATTTCAGAGACTACTTTTGACAGAAAATTTGATCTTATTTTTTCAAATTTTGGAGGTTTAAACTGTTTGTCGCAAAAACAATTAAAAACATTCTTAAAAAAATCTTACAATTTACTAAACACAAATGGCAAACTTGTTCTCGTAATCATGCCTAAAAAATGCCTTTGGGAATACTTATATTTCCTTTTAAAGAGAGATTTTAAAAAAGCAAAAAGAAGAAACACAACAAAAAGTGTAATCGCTAATGTAGATGGAATTAGTGTTCAAACATGGTATTACAACCCTAAAGACATTCTATCATTAACAAAAAAAGAGTTTACTGTAAATAAAATTAAACCTATTGGACTTACTATACCCCCTTCATATCTAGAAAAGTCTATTTTAGCAAAAAAACCGTTATTTACCATCTTTAAAAGTATAGATGCTATTATAACAGGTTCTTTTTGGGCAAAATATGCAGACCATTTTTTAATAGAATTAACTAAAAACTAACAACCCAGAATACCATAATGAGTATCGTCCTTACACATGCCTATTACTTATTCGAAGACCAAAAAGAGCAACACATCATGAGGCCATATGCCCCACTTGGCTTGTTATACATTTCTGCATACTTAAATCTAAACAAGGCAACTAATCATATATACGATTCTACATTTTATACAAAAGAAAAACAACTCTCTTTCATAGAAGAAAAGCAACCAAAAGCTGTTGCTATCTATACTAATTTAATGACAAAAATTAATGTTATTAAACTCGTTAAAATATTAAAAACAGAAAGCAAATATGGTTTTCCTAAAATAATTTTAGGAGGACCAGATGTTACGTATAATTGTGAAAACTACTTATACACAGGTGCCGACTTTCTTATTATTGGTGAAGGAGAGCAAACAACTTTAGAACTTTACAATGCCATTTTACAAGACAAAGCATATAACGAAATTACAGGAATAGTATATTTAGAGAATAATATAGTAAAAAAAACACCTCCTAGGGTAAAAATGAAGAGCCTAGAAGAATTACCTTTACCTAACCGAGCAGCAATTCCTGTAGAAAAATATTTAGAAACATGGAAAACACATCATGGAGCCAGTTCTATGACAGTAAGTACACAGCGCGGGTGCCCGTATACCTGTAAATGGTGCAGTACTGCCGTTTATGGGCAAAGTTATAGAAGGCGTCCTCCTGAAATGGTTGCCACAGAATTAAAAATGTTAAAAGAAACCTACAATCCTGATAGTATTTGGTTTGTAGATGATGTATTTACCGTTAGCCATAAATGGATAGAAAAATTTCACGAGGAAGTAATTAATCAAGACGCAATCATTCCTTTTGAATGCATAACAAGGGCAGAGCGCTTAAACGAAGACATTTTGAAACTTTTAAAAGAAGCTGGATGCTTTAGAATTTGGATTGGGGCCGAAAGCGGTTCGCAGAAAATTATCGATGCCATGGATCGCCGTGTTGATGTTAATGTTGTAAAGGCTGCCATTCAAAAAACCAATAGTATAGGTATGGAAACAGGAACCTTTATTATGGTGGGTTACCCTGGTGAAGATGAAGAGGACATAATAGAAACAATCACTTATTTAAAGGCTGCAAACCCAACACATTTTACCATCACAATAGCTTACCCTATTAAAGGCACATCACTATACAATGAGGTTGAAAATAAAATAATAATTCAGCCTAATTGGGAAACTTCAACAGATAGGGATATAGATTTTACCCGAACCTATTCTAGGAGATTCTATGATTATGCCGTGAAAAGAATTGTAAATGAAGTTAACTTTTATAAAGAGATGGAGAAAGGGAAAAACAAAAGCCTTTTCACGTCATTCAAATTAAAAACAAAGTCTATTTTGGCGCAAACCGGAATGAAATTATATAAAAACTAATGGATTTTAATATACTACATAAAGCAAAAGGCGTTCTGTACTTAACCACAGAACAACCAGAGTTTTCGAATGTTTATGTTGCTGTCCGAAAAAATGAGAAACGAATATTTACTGACGATGAAATTAGTAATTTACCTTTTACATGTTCAAGAAATATTCATGCCAAAGAATGGCAATTGCGTCAAAAATCAACGGCTCGGTTTACTAAATATTTAAAATCGAAACAAAAAACACAAACCATTCTAGATATAGGTTGTGGCAATGGCTGGTTTTCTAAAGAAATGGCTATTGTATCAAAGAAAAATTATGTTATTGGGTTGGATGTGAATACTAAAGAATTAGAACAAGCAGCTCGTATTTTTAAGCATTCTAACTTGCAATTTATTTACGGAAATATTTTTGAGATTGATTCTTTTTTGGAACAATTTGATATCATAACCTTAAATGGAAGTGTGCAATATTTTCCGGATTTTGAAGAATTATTCGAAACATTACAATCCTTCTTAAAACCAAAGGGAGAAATTCATATTATAGACAGTCCTTTTTATCCTGCACATAAAATTGCTGATGCAAGACATAGAACATACGCGTATTATACAAATCTAGGTTTTCCAGAAATGGCTAAAAATTACCATCATCATGAAGAGAGTAAGATTATCAGATTTAAAATATTATATCAATACAAACAAAATATTATTAACAAGGTTTTAGGCAGGAAAGACTCTCCTTTTCCTTGGCTTAGACAAATAAAAGACTAATTTCGTGAAGTATTTAACCCTACCTTTCCAAAAAAAAATAGCAATTTTAGGACTAGTTTTTATCATTTTACTAGTAATCGCTGAAGTAGTGCTTTCTTGGCTTAAAATATTTCCTGATGATTATTACACCATGACACCAAACTCTGGTTTTACTTGGATTATAAATTCAAAAGAAATTGAAGGGATTCAGGGGGATTCTGAAGTTTTATTTGATAAACATGGAGCGAGATCTATATCCGATATAGAAAACAAAGAAAATAAAATAGCTGTTTTTGGAGGAAGCACTACAGCCTGTTTAGCATTAACACAATCGTTAACATGGTCGGCTTTATTAGAAAAAAAATTAGGAGACACGTATTGGGTCGGTAATTTTGGACGACCAGGAAACAGTAGTAATCATCATGTATTACAGTTTAAGCATATTCTTGAAAAACCAGAGTTAAGCGGTGTAAAAACGGTATTGGTAATGCAAGGCGTAAATGATTTTATAGGGTATTTAGTTTCCTCTAAAAGATATATAAACTCTTCTGATGAAGAGTTAGAAAAAATTGCCTTCCAACACACTCCAAATAAATGGTTTTCAATTCGACAAACTAATTTATTCAGATTAATGGCTAAAGCTAAGAAAAAAATCATGTTTTATTTCGTACATAAAGAATACTTAACTAAAGTCGCAAAGGACATAAGAGGTTTACGTAAAGAATCTGAATTAATAGACAGTCTTCCTCCATTAGCTGAAGGATTAAACCATTATCAAAAAAATACGGAAAAGATTATTCGCTTAGCCAATGAAAAAAATATAAAAGTAATTTTTATCACTCAAGCTACAATGTGGAAACCAAATTTGGAAGAAAAATATGAGAAACTATTGTTAACTAGTGGGTTTGAAAATAATGAAGCGTTTTACAGTACATTAGCATTGTATGATGGCATGAATGCTTTTAACGATCGCTTGAGAAGCGTCTGCAATCAAAATAATATTTCATATATAGATTTAGATATTCCTAAAACAACAGCATCTTTCTATGACGATTTTCATTTTAATGAATCTGGAGCCAAACTAGTTGCAGATCAGCTTTCTCAATCATTAAAAACATTACTGAAAAAATAGTTTAATGGTTTTCGACTTATTGACAAAACTAAACCACTATGGACTGAAAGTCCTAGGTTTGGGCTGGTGACTTAAAGTCACCCCTGTGGTCATTTCTCAATTATAAAATTTGTAGCATTACCATCGTCTGGTCTTCGATGATGCTCCAAATACTCATTGACCATCTCATCCGTAATATTACCTGTACTCCAAAAATGCTTGCCCCAATATCTCTGTTTCAATTCTGGAAATTCTTGTTGAAGTTTCCGAGAACTTCTTCCTTTTAATTTCTTTACCAAATCACTTATTCTCTGGGAAGGACCATACTCCAAATGCATATGCACATAATCCTCGAGATCACCCCTTTTAGAATCTGAACATCCTCTGATTCGCAAATTTGTATCAACAAGGTGCGGCAACGAATCTGGATATCCCCTTTTAACACATGGTAACGATATTTTGTGCTCCAAACTATATGAACTGTCATTCGAGATACACTGTGACCATTTGACCTTTGTCCTCTCATACTACAAAGATAAAACTTTTTAGAAGCTAAAGCGAAATGCACTAAAGTACATAGTTTTAACTAATTTTGAGACCAATAAACGAAACTATATGAAACTATAAAATTTTAAAAAATTGGACTTTTGATAGGTTTTATAAATCATCTAGTCTGAAAACTGAGACTTACAGAATTCATTTCAATTAAAAATATTTCTACTTCTAAAAAAAAGTTAATAACAACTTGATAAAAGTTTATTTTTATAACTTATTACATTGACATCATTCTATATTTTTGTTTGACTCCAAAATCAAATAATGCAAGAAGAAAAATTAAAAGTAGTGGAATTGTTTGCCGGTGTTGGCGGATTTAGACTTGGGCTTGAACGAAGCCGTTATGAAATAGTTTGGAGCAATCAATGGGAACCTTCTACTAAAACACAACATGCCTCCATGGTTTATGAAGCCCGATTTGGGGAAGAAAACCACTCGAATGAAGACATTTCCAAAGTGCCAACCGCTGATATTCCAGACCACGATATATTAGTTGGTGGGTTTCCATGCCAAGATTATTCTGTTGCAACCACATTACATAATTCCAAAGGATTGAAAGGTAAAAAAGGCGTGCTTTGGTGGTCTATTCACCGTATTTTAGAAGAAAAGAAAAACAAACCAAAATACCTGCTTTTAGAAAATGTGGACCGGCTTTTAAAATCGCCAGCCAATCAAAGAGGTAGAGATTTTGCAGTGATGCTGCAAAGTTTAAATGAATTGGGCTATGCAGTGGAATGGCGCATTATCAATGCCGCCGAATACGGCATGCCACAACGGAGAAGGCGTGTGTTTTTTATTGCTTACCACAAATCAACAAAAACCTGTAAAACTATTCAAAAATCTGTAAAATTAAATTGGCTGACCGAAACAGGTACTATTGCAAAAGCGTTTCCTGTTGCAAAAACCAATGCGCTAAGTGAAATGGAACTGCTGGGCGATTTAGTTTCAATAACCAATGAATTCAATAAAAATGGTGCCACATCGCCATTTCAAAATACAGGATTGCTTGTAAACGGAAAAATTTATACGACCAAAACAGAACCTACCTATAACGGAAAACGAATGCATTTAGGGAGTATTTTACAAAACGGGGAAGTGACCTCCGAGTTTTTTATCGCTGAAAAAGACCAACCAAAATGGGCCTATCTCAAGGGCGCAAAAAAAGAAAAAAGAAAAACCCAAGCAGGTTTTGAATATAATTACAGTGAAGGCGGCATGATTTACCCAGATGCTTTGGATAATGCATCCAGAACCATTATTACTGGGGAAGGCGGGAAATCGCCATCACGTTTTAAACACGTTGTGCAAACAGATAAAGGTTTAAGGCGATTGACCCCTGTTGAACTGGAAAGACTCAACATGTTCCCTGATAACCATACCAAACTTGAGGGCATTACCGACACAAAACGCGCTTTTTTTATGGGAAATGCTTTGGTAGTGGGCGTGATAGAAAAAATAGGCAAAGCCCTTTACAATCAAATAAATACGTAAAATTGTCCACTTTTAAGTTAGATTTAAAACACGAGCACATCCTATCAGAATATCTGGATCAGCTTTATAAATCTAAAAACTTAGCCTTTGAACGCATCATTGATATTGACAAGCAGCACCAAGGCATCGATATCATCATCCAACACCATACAGCATCTTATTTTATTGATGAAAAAGCGCAACTTCATTATCTAAACAAAAATTTACCAACCTTTACTTTTGAATTGTCTTATTTAAACAAACACGACAAATTAAAAGAAGGCTGGCTTTTTGACAACCATAAACTTACCCAATATTACTTTTTGATAACGGGTATTTTTTTAAAGGAAAACAAAACCGAATTATTATCCGTTGAAGATATTGAAACCTTGAAAATAACCAGCGTTAACAGACAAAAGCTTATAGTCCATTTGGCTAAAATTGGCTTGTCAAGGATGAAACTTGAAGAATATGATAACGCTTTAAGAACAAATGAATCTTTGGGAAAAAACACCATTCCCGAGTTAAATGAAAAAAAAGGCGGATTGATTTATTTTACGGAACATTTAGCAGAAAAACCCATGAACCTACAATTAAGGTTGAATTATTTGATAGCAATTGGCGTTGCTAAAACATTTCATTGAAAAAAACAGAATTATTATTCCTTAAGTTCCTTTCTTATTTTCAAATTAATTTTTCCACTTAAAACGTCAATTCGTTGAAGTTAAATTCAATTTACCGCTTTTCAATCCGCTACCTGAAACCGTCAATTCCATAGTTCCTACTTTATTTGTGGATTGAACAAGTACTACCAATTTACCACTGAAAAGCTTCATGGTCGGTAAATGAAACAGTTCCAAAGAAGTGGCATCTCCATTGCAAGCTGCCCTATACGTACCGTTTCCGGTTACTTCAAATTTTAATTGATTGGTTGCCGTTGGGCATGGAATCCCATTTTTATCGACAACGGAAACCGTTACATAAGGCAAATCTTTTCATCTGCTTTTAAATTTTCATTATCTGGAGTAAGTACTATTTTGTATGGTTTCCCCGCTGTTTTAACTTCCTTCTCTGCAACAGGTCTTCCCTCATTATCAAAAGCAACTACTTTTAATGTTCCGGGCTCGTATTTCACGTCCATCCACATCAAGCGGTAACGGTTCTGCGGTGTGGAATCATTCTTCTTTTGAATGCCCATACTTTTTCCATTGACAAAAAGTTCAGCACTATTGTAATTGGTATAAACAAAAACCGG
>CAXBNH010000040.1:0-14398 GCA_963976905.1 uncultured Algibacter sp. | reverse complement strand
AATAAAGTGTTTCAAAAATATCCTGATTTAATTTTTTCGCTTCATCACTTGTAAAAGGCAATCGTAATTGAATAAACGCATCGGCCAAACCTTGCACTCCTAAGCCAATAGGGCGATGGCGCATATTGGAATTTTTGGCCTCTGGCACCGGATAGTAATTTCTATCGATAACCCTGTTCAGGTTTTTAGTCACACGTTTTGTGATTCGGTACAATTCCTTATGGTCAAATTCGCCGTTTTTCACAAACATAGGCAATGCAATAGACGCTAAATTACAAACAGCCACCTCATCTGGCGAGGTATATTCCATAATTTCGGTGCATAAATTTGAAGAACGGATCGTCCCTAAATTCTGCTGGTTCGATTTACGGTTTGCCGCATCTTTATACAACATGTAAGGCGTACCCGTTTCAATTTGGGACTCTAATATTTTCTCCCAAAGCTCACGGGCTTTTATGGTTTTTCTGCCGCGTCCTTCAGCTTCGTATTTTAAGTACAGTGTTTCAAATGCTTCGGAATGCACCTCATCCATGCCTGGGCATTCGTTAGGGCACATCAAGGTCCAAGGTCCATTTTCCTCTACACGTTTGATGAACAGATCTGAAATCCACATGGCATAAAATAAATCGCGTGCGCGCATTTCTTCTTTTCCGTGGTTTTTCTTTAAATCTAAAAAATCCATAATATCTGCATGCCATGTTTCAATGTACATAGCAAAACTTCCTTTACGTTTTCCGCCACCTTGATCGACATAACGTGCGGTATCATTAAAGACTTTCAACATCGGCACAATACCGTTTGATGTTCCATTAGTGCCAGCAATATAACTTCCTGTAGCACGAATGTTATGTATAGCCAACCCGATACCTCCAGCAGATTGCGATATTTTGGCGGTTTGTTTTAGGGTATCGTAAATACCATCAATACTATCATCTTTCATGGTCAATAAGAAACAAGACGACATTTGAGGTTTTGGTGTACCCGAATTAAATAGTGTTGGTGTGGCGTGTGTAAAATATTTTTTGGACATCAGTTCGTATGTCTCAATAACAGATTCCATATCCTCTAAATGAATACCAACAGCAACACGCATGAGCATGTGTTGTGGGCGCTCCGCAATAGCACCATTTAACTTTAAAAGGTACGAACGCTCTAAGGTTTTAAATCCAAAATAATCATAACCAAAATCGCGGTTATAAATAATCGTTGAATCTAAAACATCTTTATTTTTCATGATAACTTCGTAAACCTCATCGGATAAAAGCGGTGCATCTTTGCCCGTTCTTGGGTTTACGTAAGTGTAAAGGTCATGCATGACCTCACTAAAGGTTTTTTTGGTATTTTTGTGTAAATTAGAAACCGAAATCCTTGCAGCTAATTTTGCATAATCTGGATGCGCCGTAGTCATGGTTGCAGCAATTTCTGCAGCAAGATTATCAAGTTCGCTGGTTGTAACGCCATCATACAAACCTTCAATTACACGCATGGTCACTTTTAATGGATCAACAAGTTCATTAAGCCCATAACAAAGTTTACGCACCCTTGCGGTAATTTTATCGAACATGATTTGTTCTTTTCTGCCGTCTCTTTTTACTACATACATGATTTTAGAGGTTTTTGTTTTTTCTGACGTACTTTCAGAAAAAGGATTAGTTAATTGTTCCAAACATTAGCACTAATGATTAATTAGCCTAATATTTAGTTGGTTTGTTGGTTATTTTATTAAATACTATTTGTTTGATTTCCCATTTTATACTGAAAACCGGATTCAGGGCATGGTGTATGGGAACAACACTTTTGGATCTACAAAATTTACTTTTTGATGGCTCCAAACCCGTTTAAAAATCGGCATCAAAAGTAAATTTATCTTTTTCTTCTTCTTTATTAAGAACGCCTGCTTTTTGATATTCAGACACGCGTTTTTCAAAGAAATTGGTTTTTCCTTGCAATGAAATCATGTCCATAAAATCAAATGGATTGGCGGTATTGTATTCTTTTTCACAATTTAATTCAGACAATAATCTATCTGTCACAAATTCCAAATATTGCGACATTAATTTTGCGTTCATCCCAATTAAACTAGCAGGCAAAGATTCTGTAATAAACTCACGTTCAATATCAAGCGCATCGATTAAAATTTCCCTGATACGTGCTTTTGGCACTTTGTTTACCAAATGCTCATTGTGTAAGTGCACGGCAAAATCTGCATGCACCCCTTCGTCACGGGAAATCAATTCGTTTGAAAACGTTAATCCTGGCATTAAGCCACGTTTTTTAAGCCAGAAAATAGAACAAAAAGCACCAGAAAAGAAAATACCTTCCACGGCAGCAAAAGCAATCAAACGTTCTGCAAAACTTGGCGAATCAATCCATTTAAGTGCCCAATCGGCTTTCTTTTTAATCGCAGGAAAGTTTTCAATGGCATTGAACAACAAATCTTTTTCCTTTTCATCTTTTACGTATGTATCTATTAAAAGCGAGTAGGTTTCACTATGGATGTTTTCCATCATAATTTGAAATCCGTAAAAGAATTTCGCTTCACTATATTGCACTTCATTAACGAAGTTTTCAGCTAAATTCTCATTTACAATACCATCACTAGCTGCAAAAAATGCCAAAATGTGTTTTATAAAATAACGCTCGTCATCATTCAATTTATTTTTCCAATCGGTAAGATCTTGGTGCAAATCAATTTCTTCTGCCGTCCAGAAACTAGCCTCAGATTTTTTATACCATTCCCAAATATCGTGATGTTGTATGGGAAAAATAACAAAACGGTCTTTGTTTTCTTGTAAAATGGGTTCAATAGCCTGTGACATTTTTAAATTGGTTTTATATAAGTTTAACGAAATTTTTCTTCGGTTTTGGGTTAACAAAGATTGGAAAATGTAGCCATAAATGAAAGGCATAGTTATAAACATTGTCCAAAAGTTTTTAACAATTACAGAAAACACTAAGCGTGAGAAGTTTACAAATTAAAAACATTAAAATGCTATAAATCAGTATTTTGTAATTTTTAAAAAATCAAAAAGTTGACAGAAAAAATATAGAATTTGAATTTTAAACCCTTATTTTAAAGGTGTTTTAAGAGATTATTTTTTTGTATTGAAAGTCTCAGCGACCTTCTCCAACTCCATGTACCAATCTGCACCAAACTTTCTGATCAAAGCTTCTTTTACGAATTTATAAACAGGTACTTGAAGTTCTTTCCCGAGTGTGCAGGCATCATCACAGATGTCCCATTTTTCGTAATTAACACCAGAAAATTCGGTATAATCTCTAATACGGATGGGGTACAAATGGCAGGATACTGGTTTTTTCCATGAAATTTCGCCTTGATTGTAAGCTTCTTCAATACCACAAAGTGCGGTTTTTTGGTTGTCAAAAATAACAAAGGCACAATCGGCACCATCAATCAAAGGGGTTTCAAAATCCCCAAATTCATTGGTAGTATAAAGCCCTTGCTTTTCAATAGCTTGAACCCCCTTTTTTCGTAAAAACGGTTTTACTTTTGGATAAATCTCTTTTAATATCCCAACCTCATCTTTTTCAAGTGGTGCACCCGCATCGCCATCAATACAGCAAGCGCCTTTGCATGCCGATAAATTGCATAAAAAATCTTTCTCAATAATGTCTTCCGAAACGATGGTTTTTCCTATTTGGAACATAAAAATATCTGTAGATTATCGATTGCAAAAATAAACAAACTTTATGTTTATCGTGTTATATAGACATACAAAACAAAAACTCAAAGTCTATTGATTATTATATAAATTTTAATGACGAACTTTGCACAAACATTTAAAACAGTATAAAATGCAGTTCGATTTTAAAGAAATATTTACCGTTTTTATGGTACTATTTGCTGTAATAGATATCGTTGGAAACATCCCCATTATTATAGATCTACGAAAAAAAGTGGGACACATCCATAGTGAAAAAGCAGCTTTGATTTCTGGGTTTATTCTCATCCTTTTTCTTTTTTTAGGAAAAAGCATTTTAAACCTTATTGGTATTGATGTGAACTCCTTTGCTGTTGCGGGTTCTTTTATTCTATTTTTCATTGCTTTGGAAATGATTTTAGGCATTACCCTTTATAAACAAGAAGAACATACGGCAGACACAGCTTCCATTTTCCCTTTGGCATTTCCCTTAATTGCAGGCCCAGGAAGTTTAACTACACTACTCTCGTTACGAGCCGAATTTCGGGTGGAGAATATTATAGTTGCCATCATTTTAAATGTTATCCTTATTTTTGTTGTTTTAAAAACCTCTTCAAGAATTGAGCGTTTTTTAGGACAAAATGGCATCAATATCATCCGAAAAATATTTGGTGTGATTTTATTGGCCATTGCCGTAAAATTATTTACCCATAATATTAAAGATTTATTTATATAACTATTTAAGAAAACACCAATGAAAATCTTATCTATTGTACTTATTATCATAGCAGCCGTACTTATTGGCATTAACGCTACACAAATAAACACCGAAGCGCCTTTTGAAGGCGAAAGCATGATTGCCTTAATTACCATTTCAGCATCACTTTGTGTGATCTTGATGATGTTGATTCTTAGAGTTTCCAAACGCATTGAACAAAAAGTGAAACAGCAAAAAAATGTTTGATGCTTTGATTATTGGCGGCGGTGCTGCCGGATTATCTTGCGCCTTGGTTTTAGGGTCTGCGGAAGGCAAACCCTTTGCTAAAGATAAGCGCATAGGCATTGTTGTACATCAAAAAACATCACATCTACAAACGGCCTTATTCAACAATGTACTGGGGTTAGAACCCGGCACTACAGGTGCTTCTATTTTAGAAAGCGGCAAAGCACAATTGGCCAAATTATATCCACATGTAGCGCAAATTGAAACGGAAAAAGTTTTAGAAATTTCTGAATCTGAAAATGGCTTCAGCATTAAAACGAACAAAAACACATACACTTCTAAAATCGTGGTTATTGCTGTGGGCTATACCAATTTAATGACCATAGAAGGCTTAGAACGATATATTGAACCACACCCAAAATCGCCCATAGAAAAAGACCGTATTTGGCTTAAAAACACAGATCATTTAATAAAAAAAGACCTGTATGTAGCAGGAACTTTGGCGGGTTGGCGTAGCCAGTTTGCCATCGCTTCAGGGAGTGGCGCACATGTGGCGACGGATATTTTAACGCTTTGGAATGACGGAAAGGATGTTAAGGTACATGATAAGATTGAATAGTTGTTTCAGGCAAACTTTTCTAAAAATATTTAGACACAAATTACACAGATGTTCACAGGTAAGTTTACCAAAAATAGTATCTGACTGAAAACTGTTTACTGTGGCTAAAAACTAATGCTCCTCACTCAACTTGATGACCTCATCAATCATAATATCACGCTGGTTCAATATTTCCTCAAAAGCACCATTACCAAAAAGTTGGTCTGCCAAAGTGGCTTTAATATATTGTTTTATTTCATCGTGATAGGCCACAAAAGTTACTTTAGAGTCGTTTCTGATGTTTAAAAAATCTTGAAACTCAATGACCAAATCATCGTTTACCTGAAAACTATCAACAAAATCCTGTCTTAGAAAACCATCGTAAGCTTCTCTATCTTTTTCCAAAGTCTGAAACACAAAATGCCCTATATAGCCATGTCTCTGCAAATAGGTTAAAGTTTCATTTTGCATACTGCCGTCAATAGGCACAAAAACATCTGGAACAATGCCCCCGCCGCCATATACCACTTTACCTTTTGGGGTGGTAAACTTTAATGAATCTGCTACTTCTATTTTTTCGGAATCAAGCAGTTCACCGCTTTCCAACCTATGAAAATAATCATCATAATAATCTTTATTACCATGACCATAAGGCCGTTGTATAGAACGCCCCGTAGGCGTGTAATAGCGTGACACCGTTAAACGCACAGCGCTCCCATCCCCCAACTCCATTTCGCGTTGCACCAACCCTTTGCCGTAAGATCTTCTACCAACAATAGTGCCTTTATCATTATCTTGAAGTGCCCCTGCCACGATTTCGCTTGCTGATGCCGAATTTTCGTTAATGAGCACAAATAACTTTCCGTTTTCAAAATCGCCCGTACTGGTCGCAAAGCTTTTTTCAATGTTACCACGTTTGTTTTTTGTGAATAGAATAAGTTTATCGTCTTCTAAAAACTCATCTGCTATTTGCTCGGCAATACCCAGAAAACCGCCTGGGTTATCACGCAAGTCCAACGTAATTTCAGTAGCGCCCAAATCTATCAATTTATCTAATCCTTTTTTAAATTCTTTATAAGTGGATTCTGCAAACCGATTCACTTTTATGTAACCCAATTTTTCTGTGAGCATATAAACCGCATCTATGCTTTTTATAGGAATGTGCGCACGCTTTACCGTAAAATCCAACAGTTTTGGTTCGCCTTTTCTAAATACTTTCAGCTTTACTTTCGTATCGATTGGGCCTTTGAGTTTATCTATAATCTGTTCATCTTTCAAATTATTTCCAAAAAGCGAATCGCCATTGGCCATAAGAATGCGGTCGCCCCCTTTAATGCCCGCTTTTTCACTAGGCCCGTTTTCAATAGTCCTAATAACTGCAATGGTATCTCTATAAGTGTAAAAACTAATGCCAATGCCCACAAAATCGCCTTTCATGTTTTCGGTCACACGTGCCATGTCTCTTTGTGGAATATAAACCGAATGTGGATCCAGATTTTCCAGTATGCCGTTTACCGTTACATCTACAATGCTATCTGTATTCACGTCATCAACATAATCATATTCAATGTAATCAATGAGCTTGTTGAGCTTATCCTTATTACTGTTTTTTGAAAACAATTTATCTGAAGAATCTGCAAAATCCAACTTACCGCCAATAAGAATACCAGCCGCTATTGCAATTCCTAAAATAAGGGGCAGGTATTTTTTTTGGTTTTGCATTAGGCTTTTAAATCTTCTATTAATTCTAATTTTATACCTGCTCTTTCCAAGAATTTAAGCCCGGAATCATCTTTATAAGCTTTGTTGTAAACCACTTTAACGATGCCTGCTTGGTGAATCAACTTACTGCATTCCTTACAAGGCGACAAAGTAATATACAAAGTAGCCCCTTTGCAAGATTGTGTAGAAGCTGCCACCTTTAAAATGGCATTGGCCTCGGCATGCAGTACATACCATTTGGTATAACCCTCTTCGTCTTCACAAAAATTTTCAAATCCTGTTGGTGTACCGTTGTATCCATCAGAAATAATCATGCGGTCTTTTACAATTACGGCGCCCACCTGCTTTCGTTTGCAATAAGAGAGTTTTCCCCATTCTTCAGCCATTCTTAAATAAGCCTTGTCATACTTTAATTGTTTTTTATCTGACATTTTTTAGTTTCTTTTTTTGGACGTGCGAACGAGGCTTTACTTACTGGATTTTTCAAGTTAAGACAATAAATCACTGTTTAATATCATAGGAATGACCAGACCAACCACAATAGATGAGATTACCATGATCCAATCACGTTTGGAAAACCTGAATATAGTCTGCACAATATATGCTAAAAACAGTACTATAAATACAATGATGATCTGCGCCAATTCTATCCCTAGTGCAAACTCTACGAGCAGCAATAATTTACTGTCTGATTTACCGGCCAGCATTTTAAACTCGCGCGCAAACCCCAGCCCGTGAATCAACCCGAAAAAAAGTGTTGAAAAAAACAGCACGCCAATACGTTCTTTTTGAGCGCCTTTTCCAGAAGTAAACACATTAAAAAGTGCCACGACCATAATAGTAATGGGTATTAAAAACTCCACTAACTTCCCATCAACACTTACCACGCCATAAGCCGCTAAAATAAGTGATAGCGTATGCCCTAGCGTGAAAAGCGACACCAAAAGCAGTACCCGTTTCCAGTCTCTAAACATATACGGAATGGTCAGCACTATTAAAAAAAGCACATGGTCATAAGCATTAATGTCAAGCACATGGCTGATACCATATTCTACATTAAACCAAAAATTTTCAAGCATATATATTGAGATTTTAGGGATGGGTTCAAATATACAATTTATCAGATTCTTATAACGTTGTACTTTATAATTTATTCTATTTTGAAATCCTAAAACAATTTAACTATTCCCCTATATTTGCATAGTTCCACATAAAAACCGACAATCAAATGGCTTTACGATTTTTAAGTATTTTAGGATTGACCTTACTAATCCTTTCCTGCAAACAAACAGAAGAAAAAACAGTGACTGAAACTGAGGAAATACCTGTTACCGAAAAAATTTCTGAAACCGATATTTCTAAAATGAATTATACGGAATATGTTTTAGACCCTAAAACAGAAGCCACCATTGAGGAATGGCTTAAATATCACGAATTTGATGCGGTTGTTGAAAACGTGAAACAAGGTGACCTGTCTTATTTTCATGATAATGATAGAAACAATATCATTCGGAATTTTTTTATTGCCTTAAAAAAAGCCATTCCTGAAACTGTAAATTCTTCTGCTGTTTTAGCGCGCATTTTGGTTTTAGAAACCAAGACATGGAAACTGGAAAGCCTATCAAATTTATCAACCACTACTGAAGATGAATTGAACCAAACCATTAAAGAGTTTTTGATAGCTTTTTCAAATTTAAACCTTCAAATGAACAAAAAACTGGAAAAAGATTCCCAGAACATCGAGAAACCTTAACTAACATAAAGCGAAGAGATTACCCGAAAATGCTCTGTATTTGTCAAACTGAGCGCAGTTGAAGTTTTACTTTTTGTAAATCAAAACCTATCGGCTACGCTCAATTTCACATTTAAAGTAAAAGCCAGCTTTTATAAATTAGAAAAGCTGGCTTAATTTTTATAACAAAATTGAATTTAGCTATTTTCCCCTTCCGTTGCCCCCGAAATTGTTGCAGGTTTTACAGAACTGTCGTGGGCATTATGATATTCTTCCAAAAGGTTCATGGTTGCCGTCAGCAAGTCTTTGGTTTCTAGCAAAACCCCAAAATAAAGCGTCGTGTTTTTTGGGCTCGATTCTTCAGTACGGGTGCGTTCTACCTGTTTCTGGATTTTATCACTTACCAATGATATGATTTCTTTTTTCCTGCCTAAAATAACACCAATTTCTTCAAAAGACCTGGATTCAAAAGCATTTCTAGTGTTATTGAACAAAATCTCAAATCGCTCATCAACCTCTTTCAACTCTTTTATTTGACTGAACTTCAGTTTTTTGTGATTATTATTGACGTGTTTATGGCTCACTTTAGAAATGTATTCTAAAGACTGCACCATATCTTGCAGATATCCTAAAATATGGATATAAAAATTACTGGCACCAAGACTTGATTCGTCCAGATTTTTAATAAAATAAAAGATATTGTCGCGCAAATCCTCTACTTCATCTGAAAGTTTAACAATTTGTTTTTTGTTCTTTTTAAGCAAAGATAAATCTTGCTTGGCAAGTCCGTTAATGGCATTGGTATAGATTTTATTGCCACGTTTAACAACATTGGCAATGTTACCGGCACTCTCCTGGATAACACCTTGTAAAGAACTGCTCTCGGCTTTGTTTAAAGAATCTTCTGCTTTTACTTCTTTTGATTTTTTTCTGTGGGAAATAAAATTTCTTACTAAAAGCAAGGTCGCGAACAATAATAAAACGGGCACCATAACATCCACGTTCCAATTTAACAAGTAAGCGATAATGGCTGCAGCGACAAAAGCTATGATAGCCGTAAAAAACCATCCGCCAATAACATTTAAAACCCCTGCCACTCTGTACACAGCACTTTCTGCACCCCATGCCCTATCTGCCAATGAAGAACCCATGGCAACCATAAACGTTACGTAGGTTGTAGATAAAGGAAGTTTCATGGAAGTTGCAATAGATATAAGTATGGCAGCAACCATTAAATTTACAGCCGCCCTTACCATATCAAAAGCCGGCAATTCGTGGGTTTTTGATTTTGGCAAATTAATAACGGGCTTTTCAAACTGCTTATCAATTCTTTCTTGCCAAGAATTTGGTAATATGTAGGATGTCATTTCAGAAGCACCTACTGCTAACCTTACAAAACCACGAGATAAAAAGTTAGGTTGAAACCGTTCTTTAGTGTCTTCTTGACTGGATAAATCCAAAGAGGTTTTTACAACAGCTTTAGCTTTACTAGAAAACCACAAAGTTGCTACCATTATAATTCCAGCAATAACCAATAAAATTGTGGGCGTGGGAACTTTATCAGCAAGAAAGCCCATACTAAATGCATCGGGCGCAACTCCAGAGCCAACCCAAGCTTCGTAAGACTGCCAACCAGCAATTGGCACGCCGATAAAATTAACCAAATCATTCCCTGCAAAGGCCAAGGCCAAAGCAAAGGTGCCTACCAAAATAATCAATTTGTAAATGTTTGTTTTTGCAAAAGCAATCAAAACATAGGATAACAATGACCAAAATATTAAACTAACAGCTACTATTAGAAGCACTTGATTTTCTAAAAACTCTTTAATGGTAACCCCTCCTGTAAAAGCATAACTTTGTTTGGCAAAATTAGTACCTCCTATCCCTTTCATAAAAATAAAATAGGTAATGGAAGTTATGGCTATCCCTCCAAATAAAGCTCCTATCCAATTTGTTTTTTTCTCAAAATTATAGGAAAGCAATAATCTGGACACCCATTGAACGAGTGCTCCAACAGAGAAAGCCACTACCACGGAGAGCAGTATTCCAAAAATGATTTCAGCTGCTTTTGATGTATTGATATAATTGATAACATCCACAAAAGTACCGCCATCATGCCCAATTTTAATAAGCGCCATGGCTACAGAAGCCCCTAATAATTCAAAAACAATGGAAACTGTCGTAGAGGTTGGCATGCCTATGGAATTAAAAAAATCTAACAGTAAAATATCTGTTATCATAACCGCCATAAAAATAATCATGATTTCATTGAACATAAATTCATGGGGATTGAATATCCCTTTTCTGGCAACCTCCATCATACCGCTAGAAAAAACGGCCCCAACAGCCACACCAGCACTAGCAACAATCATAATAGTTCGAAAAGAAACAGCTTTAGAACCAATGGCAGAATTTAAAAAATTGACAGCATCATTACTAACGCCTACCACCAAATCGGCCACAGCCAATACCGCAAGGGCAATTATCATTAATAAGTAAATATTATCCATATTTTAGTTTAAAATAGTTTGCAAATATCTTTGATAAAATAGATTGCTAAGTTACGTAATTGTTATGTTTTTTTAGAAGTGCAAATCAAATTGTAATCGATACATCAATTCGTTGTTACCATTTGTAACCTCAAGATGGCTTATATCTGTTTGAATTTTGAGTTTATGCCCCACAATATATTTTGACAAACCTAATGTATATTGGCTTTCTGGGTTTTTACCGGTAACACTCTTATCTAATTCAACATATGTATATCTTCCAGATATTTCTATGTTATTATTAAATAAATAACCAGTTTGTAAATTAAAACCTTTTCCAACTTGTACTACATCTCCAGTAAAACTTCCGTCAGAATTCTTGGCAAATGGGTCTTTGGTTTCTCTATCGGCATACTCGGCCATACATGAAAAACCGTTGTATTTAAACATGGCATCTATAAACAACGTGTTGATATTGGTTTCAAAAAAACCGGTATCTGTCACCATATAAGACCCTTGGTTACTACGTGTTTTAACTGCATTATTGTTATAATCATAACTAATCCCCAAAGCTAATTTAGGCGTTTCTTCTCTTTTTAAATCAGCACCTGAATAATCGCCTTCACTTACAAAATCCCCAAAAGGGAATAATTCGAGACGGCCTGTATATTGATGACCACCTAAATTTCCCGTAGTTACATTTCTGCCTTCCCCTTGAGCTAATGAAAAAATCTCTTTAACCACAAATCGATTGGACAAATTGAAGTGATGTCTTAATTGAAAGCCCATATCCCGATCTATTGTAAAACGACTGTTCAATAATGAACGATCTACCTGTTGAAGATTGCCAGAAGATATCACACGCTCTCTGTTTCCTGGAAGTTTGGTTTGCCCAAACCAGAGCTCAAAATTTTTGTGAAAATGCCATTTTAAAACAGCATCCATAATATATCTTGGGGTATTATTAGTAAATTCTGAAGCTCCAGATTGATCTCTGTTTGATAATCCCAGCTCAAGTTTATATTCTAATTTTGGACTAAAAGCATAGCCATCAAATTTCAAACGTGATCTACGTACTAAAAAGCTTGTTTCATTACTTTGTCCATCTTGCCAATTTGAAGAGCCAAGAAGTTGAAATCTCAAACCCACTTTCATAGTCCACGAGCTGTCTTGTCCTACTATATTCAATAAGCCTTTTCCAAATTTTGATCCTTTGATCTCTTGTGCGTTTACGGAAGTTATTGCAAACAGGACAAACCCTATAAGGGCTGATTTAGTTTTCATTGTAATCCTAGTTTTTGTCGCTGCAAAGAACCAAAACCAATGTTAACTTAATGTTTCCTAATGATTAAATTAAGAACAAAAAAGACTGCCTCGGCCAAAGGCAGCCTCATTAGAAATCATGATAATGTAGTCGACAAAAACTAATAGATTATATGACGTACTAATTGATTTGTCTTAAGACATGGCAAATATCCGCGTTTAAAGTAATTTTAATGTAACCTCTATATTAATTAATCATTAACATTCCAATGTTAAATTTTTGTTTTCAAACATATGTAAATTAAATACTTACGTTTTAATGTTAATTTAATGTTACGATAAAGTTACTTAAATGTTACCTATTTTGTATATTTGGTATATAATGTTAAAAACCCCCATAATTATGAAGAAATCAGTTGTATTGATTTTTGTCTTTTTAATTACTGTGGTCTCTTTTGGTCAAGATCAAAAGAGGGAATTGAAACTTAACAAAAACACCAACTTAATTGATGTTGTTTATTATCATGACAATGGTGCTGTAAGCCAAACTGGGTCTTACACAGCAGATGGTAAATTACAAGGCGAGTGGTTAAGTTTTGACACAGAAGGCAAAAAAACCGTTTCTGCAAATTATGATAATGGTAAAAAAGTCGGCAAGTGGTTCTATTGGACAAATGGCACCGTAAAAGAAGTAGATTACAGCAAAAATGTCATTGCTGGTTTAAAAGAATCTCCTGTTAAAGGAAATGAAGATTTTTAAACTTACTAATTGAAAAAAATAATGAAAAAAAGACTGTCTATAGAAAGGCAGTCTTTTTTTATGCCGCATTTTGTAACATCTCAAGACAACAACTCCTTATAAGATACTCTTTTATTTTTCTTACAATTATCGACAAAACACCTATTTTTATAGATGAAATACTTATTTTATGAATAAAACTTAATAAATCAGATAAATTTTAGTTATGTTTGAACCTGTTCAATGTCCCAAACATGAAGCACTTACTTTTATTAATTTATCTCATTAGCTTTGGCATTTACGCCCAAGATGCTGTTTTTGTTCCAAAAAAAAGCAAGGGACAACTTTATGAGTATGCTGAATTTTCAAATACAGGAAACTCAAATTTAAGTATCCAAGAAGTCATTCAAAACCCAGCATTAACATACAAGCATCTAGAATCTGAAAACCATAGTGTGGGTTTCACATCAGATAATTATTGGGTGCGCTTTAAATTAAAAAACAATTCAGAAAGCCCAAGTACCTATTATTTAGAAACCGCTAGACCTATTACAGATGTTGTTGGTCTGTACCAAATAAACAATGGGCACATCCAGCATTTTGAAAGTGGGGACAATATCCCTTTTAGCGAAAAACAGGTGGCACACAGAGCCTCGATGTTTAAACTGACTTTGCCACCCCAGATAGAACAACAAATTTACATTCATTATAAAAGCGATGGCGAGACCATTAACCTGCCTTTAAAGCTGTATTCAGAATCTGAATTTTGGATCATGAATTACAAACAACAATTATTTCTTGGTTTGTTTTACGGTCTATTATTCTTGGCAAGTGTCATTTATCTGTTCTTCTATACAAGTTTAAAGGAAAAAGCATTTCTATATTATGGCTTGTACGTGTTTTTTATTGGTTTGATGCAAGCGGCTTTAGATGGTTTTATGCATGAGTTTATTTTTCCTAATGGAGGTTATTTCAATAACAGAGCGGTCCTTATAACAGCCTTGGCCACAAACTTCTTTTTACTCAAATACTGCGAATATTTCTTAAAAGTAAACGAGCACTTAAAAGGTTTTATGAAAGGATATAGAATATTCTATATCCTTTTAATCGTGCTTTTTACCTTGCTGCTCATAAGCCCAAAAACGCTTGAAATAGCGTACCCCTTAAGTAACTTAAACGGATTGTTTAGTTTATTGCTCATTTTAGCAACTACGTTTACCATGCGTTATAAACACATAAAAATAGACCCG
>CAXBNH010000039.1:0-14412 GCA_963976905.1 uncultured Algibacter sp. | reverse complement strand
TTCAAAAAACAGAAGTCACGGATATTGCTCCAACCATGTCAGCACTTTTAGGGATTAGCTTCCCTAATGGCGCTATTGGTCAACCTTTAGAATTTGTTTTAGATTGATGAATGAACGTTTTTTTTATTCCGTCATTGCCATAGCTATTGTTTTAGGTGTTTATGGCTATGAGTATTTTTTAGATGAAGCTATAAAATCTGAAAGCATTGCCATTGGTAGCAATCCCAAACAAGATACTAACGAGTTTTTTCTGCCAACCAGTACCACGAATCAAATAGTGCATCATGAAGGTTATTCGTTATCATACAGCGAACCGCACGAACAGGCAGAGTGGGTAGCTTATGAGTTAAAGAAATCACACCTTTCCAATTCCAAATTTAACCGTCCTTATTTTGAAATCGATAAAGCTGTAAAAACAGGAGCTGCCAGTTGGCGCAATTATAAAAACTCAGGTTACGACCGCGGCCATTTATGTCCTGCAGGCGATAGAAGATACAGTAAAGCGGCATACGACGAAACTTTTTTAACCAGTAACATTAGTCCGCAAAAACATGATTTCAATTCAGGGATTTGGAACATTTTAGAGCAAAAAGTACGTTATTGGGCTAGTAAATATGATGGTGTTTTTGTAGTGACCGGCGGCGTTTTAAAAGGCAGTATGAAAACTATTGGAATTGAAAAAGTGGCCGTGCCCAATCAATTTTACAAAGTGTTGATTGACAATAATACCGGGAAAACTAAAATGATTGCTTTTTTGATGCCACACGAAAATTCCAATAAGCCTTTATATGGGTTTGTAGTTTCTGTGGATAGCATAGAAAAGTTGACAGGAATTGATTTTTTTCCAGAGTTGGAAGATAGTATCGAAAATAAGTTGGAAGCGTTGAGTAGTTATAAGGATTGGGGTTTTAATTAGTTTTGTTAGTTGTCATGCTGCGCGCAGTCGAAGCATCTCATTTTCGGAATTTACCCAATATTCCTTTCCACCTCAAATCCCTGATAAATTGACCTTCTTCCTCAGAAACCAAAAAAGCGACCTGTTCCTTTTTAGCCTTAAAATAACCAGCTATATAATCTTTAAACAATGCGAAACTTCCTTTTTTATAGGCCAGTTTTAGAGCAGAAATACATGTGATTAAAAAGCCGTATCGCATTTTGTACATGGCTTCCCCTTGCAAATATTTTGAGGCTTTATTGTAGCTAATGCCTGTTGGTTTTAGGTGCTTTATGTGTAAAGCGTCATCGGTTAAAATATCCCAACCATAATATTTAGCAAGCAATTCATCCACGGTATCCCAACCCATAGAAGGTTTCAGTTTCCCTATTTGCAAAAAACAAGCTTTTCTATAGGCTTTTAGAGCGCCACGAATGTGGTCTTTTCGGGTCAGGTTTTCTAAGATCCAATTGCCATTTTTTTCGATGTAACAAAATCCCGAAGCCATGCCCAATTTGTTATTGGCTTTAAAATGAATGGCCAATTGCTCTAAATAATCATTCGGAAAAATCAAATCGGCATCAAATTTACAGATGATATCATAAGCTTCATCTAAAACTTCAAAACCTTTATAAAAGGCATTGATGATTTTTGAACCCGGTAAATGTTTATCTGAAGATTGGGAATTAACCAAAGAAATACAAGCGTATTTTTCCGCGTAAGCGTCAACAATATCTTGTGTGCCGTCCGTGGAATTGTCATTTACTACCACCACGAGTTTTGGTAAATGCGTTTGATTTACCAAAGAATTTAAAGTAAGCCCAATGGAACTTGCTTCGTTATGTGCTGGAATAATTATATAAAAATGCATCTTCACGTGAATAGACTTGCAAATATCTTTATTTTTGTTTGGTAATCTGTATATTTTGCATAAAAAGGTTTTTATTATCATCGTTTCCTTTAACGGGGGAAAATGGCTTCAAAAAAATTTGGAGAGCCTAAAACAATCTAATTACTCTGTAAAGGTTTTGGTGGTGGATAACCATTCTACAGATAACTCGGTTTCAATTATTGCATCGTTTCCTGAAGTTCAACTTATAAATTCAAATGAAAATCTTGGTTTCGGAAAAGCGAATAATCTTGGAATCCAAGAAGCTTTAAAGCAGCAGGCAGATTATGTGTTTTTGTTAAATCAAGATACGTGGGTGTTTCCAGATACGATTGAAGAACTGGTTTCTGTGGCTGAAATTAATTCGAGTTTTGGTATTGTGAGTCCGCTCCATTTTTCAAATGACGACACCGTTTTGGATGAAAATTTTAAAACCTATTGGAACAGAAAGACAAGTGAAATTTCTAAAACCATTGATGAAGTGCCTTTTGTAAATGCGGCAGCGTGGCTCATTCCAAAAGCTGTTATAGAAAAGGTGGGCTATTTTGAACCTCTATTTTCGCATTATGGCGAAGACAGAAATTATGTGAACCGGCTGGTTTATCATCATTATAAAATCGTGATTGCCAAAAACGTTAAAATATGCCATGATAGAAAAATTACAAGGAACTTTCAAAAAGATAAAACCCAAAGCAAATTTCAAATTTTAAACGCTGTTTTAAACGTAAATGATTCTTTGTTTTTGAGTTATTGGAAAGGTTTTTTTGCTGTTTTCGGATTGCCAAAATATTTTGGTAAATATTATTCTATGTCACAAATTACAAATTTGTTTTTTAGTTTGTTGGGCTATTTTATCGGACTCAAACTGAATGTTTTTAAAATTTTAAAGAAACGGGCAAGCTATAAATGATGAGCAACAACGAGCAAAAACAAGTGTTTTGGTTTACCCTTATTAATTATTTGGGAATTATCATCGGTATTGTGTCCACTATTTTTATCTATCCGAATGATAAGGAATTTTTAGGGGTTGTTAAATATGTAGATGCCATGGCGCAACTTATGTTTCCAATTATGCTCTTTGGGGCGGGGCAAGCGCTTATTTATTTCTATCCTTCGGTTAATGAAGAAAGTCAAAAAAAACTGTTCAAGTATGCTATTGCAACTATTTTAGCCATCAGTACGGTGCTTTTGCTGTTTTTGATTTTAGGAAATAACGTTGTAACTTTTGAAAATTACCAATATGTTTTTTACGCCTTTCCGTTGGCGTTTGCCATCGCTTTTATAGAATTGTTTAAGCGTCAAGCTACCAATTTACAGAAATTATCTGTGCCTACTTTGTTTGAAAAAATCATCCCAAAAGTAGCGTTGCCCGTTATCTTTTTGCTTTTTTTATCGGGCTATTTGGAAGTGATGAATGGCCTGCTGGTTTTTATAGCATCCTATTTTGTAATCGTCATTTTACTGGCTCTTTATGTTTTTAAGCATTTTAGTGTCGACCTTGATTTTAACTTTAAATCACTCTTTTCACAAATCGTAAAAAAGGAATATTACCGTTATAGTTTTTATGCCTTTTTAGGAAGTTTCGGCTCATTTTTGGCGTTTCGTTTGGATGTTTTGATGATTCCCGAATTTATCTCTTTTGAGGCTAACGGAACGTACAGTATTGGTGTGGTGTTGGCTTCTGTTATTTCTGTTCCAGCAGCAGGTATGTTTGCTATTTATGCGCCACTTATTTCAGAATATTTAAAAAATAATGATACCGTTCAATTGGGTAAAAAATATACCGAAACCGCCAAGCTCTTGTTTTTTGTGGGTGCTCTTTTATATGGTGCGGTTGTTTTGGGCATTGATGCTTTGTTTCGGTTGTTGCCCACGTATGATAAATTAGTGGATGCTATTCCCATAATTATGATTCTGGGTGCGAATGTGTTGTTTAATATGGCGACTGGTTTTAGTTCCGAAATTATTTCTTATTCCAAATATTACCGTGTGAATATTGTGTTGCTATTTGTATTGGTGTTTTTGAATGTGTGTTTGAATTTATACGTTTTGACCCAAACGGATTATGGCATAACAGGGGTGGCGTGGGCGTCATTAATCGCTATGACTTTGTTCAATGTCATCAAGCTTTATTTTATCCGAAAAAAGTTTGATATTTTCCCTTTTGATGCAGGTTATATGAAATTGGTTTTAGTGATTTTCGCCATTGGAACAATACTTTATTTTATGCCAAAAACAGATAGCAATCTTTTGAATTTGTTAATGAAATCTGGGGTGTTTTGTGTGGTTGCTTTATTGGCGGTTTACAGATTCAAACTGGTTTATAGTTTAAACTATTGGGTGGATAAGGTGTTGAAGATTAAATAGGATTGACATGAGTTTTGTTTATTTGTTATATACGCATGTTGTATGCTGGGCTTTACTCTTTTTTTAGTTCATCAATAAGCCAAATTAATTTCTGCCGAGCCACACTAATTAAATCGACATAAGTTCTATACAATACATCTCCACGTTCATTATGAGAACTTATTATCCCTTTTACCTTACCACCTAAAAGCATAATTTCAATTTTTTGATTGTGAAAATATACGTTTAGTTCATCGCGATATTTTAATGCTTGTGATTCTGTATCTCGGTTTAATGTAAAACTTGGTCTTTTAAATTCAATTAAGATTAATGACCTCGTAATATTTCTTCCAAAAAGTATATCTGGTCTATCGTCAGGCTTTTCCCCTTTATACGTTTTATTAATTACTTTCTCGATTGAGGTTTTTAAGCCTTGGTCTGAAAAAATCACAGAATAATCATCTCCAAAAAGCCAAGTGTTTTTCTCAAAAGCTTTGTGAACTGTTGATTCAAGGGTTTTAGGGTTTTCTATTAATATATTCAGTTCGTCTAGAAATCTTAATCTATTAATTGCCTGACTAGAAATTATGCTCATTTCTAAAAAACCAAACTCGGAAAGTGCTTCTGCAAATTTTTCAACATCTCCTGTTCTCGTATCTTCTATGTTTTGCACAATATCCCAATAATGGTCTTTTTCCATTGCTGAAACCATTACAGAAATTACTGTATTTATTCTCTCCTCGGTTTCTCCATAAAATTTCTCAAGAACTTTATAGAGTGCTTTTTTTGCGAAAGGTTGTTTATAATCAGGTAATTTCTCTAGTTCTTTGTTGATTTTTCTTTGATAACGGGCTTTTGCCATTTTCATATCAGTGACAAAAACTTCGTCAACGGATTTCCGTAATTGTTCTGTAGCTCTTGTTGTGAGTTTTTGGTATAATTTACTGTTGTCTATTACTGCACCAAAATCGGCTGTTAAATCATCTTCTAAATCATCACAGATAATTTCTCCATAAACTCTACTTTGTAGCTTTTTAGGGATAATTTCATCCTCTGAAAGAAAGTTTTGAGGTCTACCGATAATTTTATTGTTTACTCTAATTGCTATTCCTGCTTGTTTTATTGGCTTTTCGGTAACTGTATAATTTAATGTAGCGATTTTTCCATTAGGCAATTCTATTCTTTCCGAGTATGATTTTCCTTGAAGGTCAAGTACACCGATATTTTCGCCATTTATTGTTATGTCAAAATCCATTTCTCGACCATAGTCTCGGATTAATATTTCCTTTAGTCTATCTGGGTTTGGAAAACTAAAATTTTGATTAATTCCTTCAAGTGTTATTCTAGTTCCGTGTTTTGTTTTATCACAATCAGTTACATTAATGGGAAGCGGAACTTTTTCTAAGTCATAACCTGCTTTTGCTAAATCGTCTTTGTTAATGGTTAATGAAGTCATTTTACCGCTTGCAAAAGTTTCAATTGTCATTTGACTTGCAACCATTAAACCTAAAAATTTTCCGATTCCTTTCCGTCCTTTAACTTTTCTCTTTTTTGAAAAAGTGATATTCCCTTTTCGAGAAGTTCGGCTATTTGCGATATTTAAGTATTCGTTACGAACTTCGTTTTCTTTCATTCCTGAACCATCATCTTCAATTATAATTTTTGGGTCAGGTGCCAACTCGTCTGGTAGTTGGATTTTGACATTTTCAGAATCAGCATCATAGGCGTTGTCAATTAATTCCTTAGCAGCTTCTTCGACTGAGCGATAAGTTTCGCCTAGTAATTCTGCTAGTTTTGGGTCAACTTTAAAGTGTGCTGATTTTGTCATATATTTTTATGTTCTAAAGTTGGTTATGCCTTGCATACAAGTAGTTATATAGTAAATTTTATTACTTATATCCCGTAAATAAGTCAGGTAATAATTAATTTTTTGCTACTGCTACCCTGTAAATATAATCAATTATTCTTACAAAAAACCACAAAAAAATCCCAGCATTTTTCTGCTAGGATTTTGTGAAATTTCAATATTTTAAGATGTATCCCGAGGGTATATATCAATATCTATAAACAATCGCATTAACGTGCATACCAGCACCCACGCTTGCAAACATGATCACATCGCCTTTTGAAAGACTGTGGTTTTCCAATTGGTTGTTTTTAACCAAATCAAAAAGTGTGGGAATGGTTGCTACCGAACTATTACCTAATTTTTGAATGCTCATGGGCATCACGTTTTCAGGGATTTCTGTATTATAAAGTCCGTAAAAGCGTTTTAAAATCGCTTCATCCATTTTTTCGTTTGCTTGATGAATGAAAATTTTCTTAACCTCTTTAATATCAATACCACTAGCATCTAAAGCGGTTTTCATGGCGCCGGGAACGTTTACAAGTGCAAACTCGTAAATTTTACGCCCATCCATTTTTATGTAACGCGTATCGCAGCACAGGTCTTGATTATTTGATTTTCCGAAAAATAAATAATAGGCTTCATCATAGGTATAACTAGCCGTTTCATGGGAAAGAATACCGCCTGTTTCTTCTGTTGCTTCAATGATAGTAGCTCCAGCACCATCAGAAAATATCATGGCATCCCTATCGTATTTGTCAATCACTCTGGAGAGCGTTTCTGTGCCAATGACCAAACAACGTTTTGCCATGCCAGATTGTATAAAGGCTTTGGCTTGAATAACGCCCTCAACCCATCCAGGACATCCGAATAGAATATCATAAGCAACACACTTTGGGTTTTTTATGCGTAAGCTGTGTTTGATTCTTGTTGCCAAACTGGGGAGCATATCACTTTGGATGGTGTTGTGTTTTACATCTCCAAAGTTGTGCGCCACGATGATGTAATCAATGGTTTCTGGGTCTATTTTAGCGTTTTCTATCGCTTTTTCTGCAGCAAAAAAACCTAAATCGGAAGAGTTTAAATGTTTCTTTGCATACCGGCGTTCAGCAATACCTGTAATGGCTTCAAATTTTTTAACAATGACTTCGTTTGGGTGCTTTATCGCCGTGCCATCGGTATTTAAAAATTGGTGTTGGTAAAAATTTTCGTTTTTTTCAACTTCACTCGGGATATAACTTCCCGTGCCTGTAATCTTTATATTCATAAAACAAAAAAGCTATTAATTGTCATTTACACATCAAATATACTAGCAAGTGTGTAAAAGACCTTTTTAATTTCAAATTTTTTACGATGTCCAACCCGTGATTATGCTTCCATATATTCTTCAATCGGGGCGCAAGTACATATTAAATTTCTGTCGCCATAAGCATCATTAACACGTCTTACGGTCGGCCAGAACTTATTGCTTTTAACGTATTCCAAAGGATAGGCGGCGGTTTCACGTGAATACGGGAAGTACCATTCGTCTGTGGTCAGCATGTCCAAAGTATGTGGCGCGTTTTTGAGCAGATTATTAGGTTCATCAATCGTTGCGTGGTCAATTTCTTTTCGTATGGAAATAAGCGCATCACAAAAACGGTCTATTTCCTCTTTATTTTCGCTTTCTGTGGGTTCAATCATAAGCGTTCCAGCGACAGGAAATGATACGGTTGGTGCATGGAACCCATAGTCCATCAACCGTTTGGCGATGTCTGTAACTTCTATGCCATTTGCTTTAAACGGTCTGCAATCTACAATCATTTCATGAGCAGCACGGCCGCGTTCGCCAGAGTATAACGTGTCATAATAACCTTCCAATCTTGTTTTGATGTAGTTGGCATTTAAAATGGCTGTTTTGGTAGATTCTGTTAAGCCTTCAGCACCCAACATCTTGATATATCCGTAAGAAATCAAACAGGCCAAAGCCGACCCAAATGGCGCTGACGAAATAGCGGTAATGGCTTTTTTGCCTCCCGTTTTCTTAACCGGATTTCCAGGTAAAAATGGCACTAATTGTTTCGCAACACAAATAGGGCCAACGCCTGGGCCACCACCGCCATGCGGAATGGCAAAAGTTTTATGCAAATTCAAGTGGCACACATCCGCACCAATGTTCCCAGGGTTTGTTAAGCCTACTTGGGCGTTCATGTTGGCACCGTCCATATACACTTGTCCGCCATTATCATGGATGATTTTGGTAATTTCTTTAATGGCCGATTCATAAACACCGTGTGTAGATGGATACGTAACCATCAAACAGGATAGGTTATCTTTGTGCAATTGCGCTTTTTCGCGTAAATCATCCACATCAATATTGCCTTCATCGGTAGATTTTGTAACCACGACTTTCATGCCCGCCATAACAGCAGTTGCAGGATTGGTGCCGTGGGCAGATGATGGGATTAAACAAATATGTCTATGCCCTTGATTACGAGATTCATGGTAAGCTTTAATTACCATAAGCCCGGCATATTCGCCTTGTGCGCCAGAATTTGGCTGCAATGAGGTAGCTGCAAAACCTGTGATTTCAGAAAGTTGGTCTTCCAATTCCTTTAAAACCGTTAAATAGCCTTGTGCTTGTTTGTTGGGTGCAAACGGGTGGATGTTGCCCCATTTAAACCAGCTTAACGGCAGCATTTCAGACGCTGCATTTAATTTCATGGTGCAAGAGCCTAAAGAAATCATAGAATGGTTCAATGATAAATCCTTACGTTCAAGCGATTTTATATAGCGCATCAAATCAGTTTCAGAATGGTGTTTGTTGAAAATATCAAGTGTTAAAAAATCTGATGTGCGTTGTAAATTTTCAGGAATATTATTGCAGCTTCAGCAAATACGGTTATTAAATAATTGATGTCCCGAATCGCGGTGGTTTCATTAATGGAAATGGTAACCGTTTCTTTATCGGGATAGCGTAAGTTGACTTTTTTGGCTTTTGCTATTCTCTTTATTTTTTTAGAATTGGTTTTTATTTGAAGCGTATCAAAAAATGATGCATTTATTTGATTGAAACCTAATTGTCTTAGTGCTTTAGCTAATTCAGACGTTTTATTGTGGACTTTATCCGCTATAAATTGCAAGCCGTTTGGCCCATGATATACGGCATACATACCAGCCATAACCGCTAAAAGCACTTGGGCGGTACAGATGTTGGAGGTTGCTTTATCTCGTTTGATGTGTTGTTCACGGGTTTGCAATGCCATACGCAAGGCTCGGTTGCCATCTACGTCTTTGGTAACGCCAATAATACGTCCGGGCAAATCACGCTTGTAAGCTTCTTTTGTAGCAAAAAATGCAGCGTGTGGGCCACCGTAACCCATTGGGATTCCGAAACGTTGGGTGGTGCCAACGACCACATCAGCTCCAAGTTTTCCAGGAGCTTCCAGTTTTACCAAACTTAAAATATCGGCTGCAACGGCTACTTTTATGTTTGCTGAATTTGCTTTGCTTATAAAGGTTTTGATGTCTGTAATCTGTCCGTCTTTTCCTGGGTATTGTAAGATAGCTCCGAAAAATTCCGATGAAAAATTAAAAGAATCTTCATTGCCAACAACCAATTCCACACCAATAGGGGTAGATCTTGTTTGAAGTAACGATAGGGTTTGTGGCAAAATATTTTCTGAAACAAAAAACTTGTTGATGCCAGATTTTTTCTGGTCACGGTCACGAACGGCGAATAATAAGCTCATGGCTTCAGCAGCAGCAGTACTTTCGTCAAGTAGGGATGCATTGGCAATTTCCATGCCCGTAAGATCGGTTATCATGGTTTGGAAATTCAAAAGTGCTTCCAATCTGCCTTGGGCAATTTCTGCTTGATAGGGCGTGTATGCCGTGTACCAACCTGGGTTTTCAAGAATATTACGTTGAATAACGGCAGGTAAAATAGTAGGGTGGTAGCCTAAACCAATATAGGTTTTGTAGGCTTTGTTTTTTTTCGATAACTCATGGACATGAAGCAAATACTCATGCTCCGTCATGGGGTCGTCCAAATGCAAGCCATTTTTCAAACGAATGTCATCGGGAATGGTTTCATAAATAAGTTGATCCAAAGAATCTACTCCTATGGTTTCCAACATTTGGTTTTTATCATCTTCATTAGAGCCAATATGGCGCAGGGCGAAAGCATTTGTGTTCATTAAAATATGAGATTGCATTTAATTTGCAAAAATAAAGAATACGAAATGCTTTTTTGAATTGAGAAATTAAAGTTTTTAACCAATTGAAGACGTTATCAACAGTTTGTCTATTTTTGCAGAATGAGGTTTTTTAAACGCTTGCTCAATTTTTATATCAATAGTAGTGTCCACGTGGCGCTTGCCGTGTTTTCATTGGTTTGGATAACACTCATTGAATTTGATATTGCTTACGATAACAACATCTTATACTTTGTTTTTTACGCCTCCATAACGGGATATAATTTTGTAAAATATTTTTCTCTTGCCAAATTTCACCACAGACGGTTAGCCATTTGGCTTAAATGGATCCAAGTGCTGTCTTTTGTTTGTTTTTGTTTGACGTGTTATTATGCCTTTCAATTACACACACAAACACTTTCGTGGATTGCTGCTTTTGGATTGCTTACTTTTTTTTACGCCATGCCTTTTTTACCAAAGCGTTCATCTTTTGATACCCATCAAAATTTAAGAAGCATAGGGGGGATTAAAGTTTATATCATCGCACTCAGTTGGATGGGTGTTACCGTTTTTCTGCCATTAATTAACAATACTTATGCTATGGATGCAGATGTGATTTTGGTAGCCTCGCAACGGTTTCTTTTTGTATTGGTTTTAATGCTGCCTTTTGAAATTCGCGATTTACAATATGATAGTTTGAAATTGGGTACCATTCCTCAGAAAATAGGTTTGAAAAAGACAAAATTATTAGGCGTCTCCATATTGGTTTTGATGTTGGTTTTGGAATTTTTTAAAGATGTAACATCAGTAAGACAGATTGTTATATTCCTTATTGTTTTGGTAATAACTTTTGTGTTTTTAGTGTTTTCTGAAAAGCACCAAAAACATTATTATAGTGCTTTTTGGGTAGAGGGAATACCTATTTTGTGGCTGGTATTACTGCTTTTGTTCATTTAATGTGAAGCATCATTTAAAGCTTTTTCAAACGCTTCTTTCATGGACGCTTTACAGGTCTTATCCAAACATTCTATTTTTGATTCTTTGATCTTAAAAGTCAATTTAGTATTGTTTTTTGTGTATTTTCTACAGGCTCTACAATAGATTAAATGAATGTTGAGTTTTATTTTTTCCAATAATGTAGCATTTTTATACTGTGTTTTATCACAAACATGATTTGCTTCGCTACAAGGCATGAAAAATTTAAAATTACTGTCCATAATTAAAACCAATTCTTTTCAAGGCAAGAGGCCATGGCCGTTCTTGCTCGGTGTATGATTACCCAAAGGTTAGACGCTGTTATATTTAGTTCATTACAAATAACCTCTGTTTCGTATCCTAAAATGGTTTTCATTTTAAAAACCTCGGCTTGCTTTTTTGGCAATTTTCCTAAACAATCATAAATGGCATCGCCCAATTCGCTATTCTGCATGGTGTCTTCAGCGGTTTTGTCAAACGGGTCTGCTATGCGCTCTTCTAGCCAATCGCCTTCAGATTCAGAATCGTTGTTATAGCTCATGCGTACTTCGGCCTTGCCTTTTTTGGAGTTTATCTTTCTATAATGGTCAATGATCTTTCTTTTTAAAATAGAAATGAGCCACGTGCGCTCGCTCGCTTCGCCTTTAAAGTTTTTCATGGATTTTAAGCCAGCAAAAAACGTATCCTGTACCAAATCTTGTGCAATCACTCGGTCATTTACACGCGAAATGGTGTAATTGTACAGGTAATCTGAATATAAATCGATCCACTTATTCGGATTAATTTGGTGTTCTGGCATGTAGCTGCAATTTTTTCAATTTCAAAAATAGGGTAAAAAAATGGATAATTTTAATTGTTTAATAAATCGTTCAAAGCGGATTCTATATTGGTAAATGAAAATGAATAACCATTTTCCAAAAGCTTCTTAGGAATGACGTTCCTGCTTTTTAAAATCAATTCGGTTTCTGTTCCAATAAGTTTAGCACCAAGTTCCAGTAGAGGTTTTGGATGAGCCATTCCAAAGGGCATTTTTAAAACTTTTCTTAATGATTTCATTAATGTTTTGTTGTCTGTTGGGGTTGGAACGCATAAATTAAAGTTTCCATTAAGGTTTTCTTCGTTTATTAAAAATTCAATAGTCTTTGCGAAATCAAGTTCGTGGATCCAACTCACTTTTTGTTTTCCAGAGCCTTGTTTTCCACCCAATCCAAATTGTGTCAATTTTTTAAGAGGAAGCAATGCGCCGCCATATTTACCTAAGACAATAGAAGTTCGGAGAATGATTTTTCTGGTTTTTGGAGTTGATATTGAGTTGAATTCATGTTCCCAAGATTTTGCAATGTTCATGGAAAAATCATTGCCAATATCGCCATTTTTTTCCGTCATTTGTTTGTCAAAGGAATTTTGATAAATAGTAGCGGTTGAAGCATTCATCCAAATTTTTGGTGGATTTTTACATTGGTCAATTGCTAGACCAAGTACACGGGTTGATTCTATTCTAGAATCATAAATTAGTTTTTTGTTCTTTTCTGTGTATCTACAATCCACAGATTTCCCTGTTAAGTTTATAACAGCTTCGGCATTTTCAAGTTCTTTAGTCCAATTGCCTAATTCTTTGGTGTTCCAATAAATGTCATTCCCTCGCTTTGGGTTTCGAGTCAATATTTTGATGTTAAATTCTTTTTTGGAAAAGTAGTTTTCTAAAACGTTATCCGAGAAAACCGCTGCCTCCTGCAATAATAATTGTTTTCATTTTTCTGATTTATAAAGTTGATAGGTAATATTTAAGTGAAGAAATGCTAGGATGATTGATGTAATCATTATTACTATAAATATAGTGTCGTTATAATATAATTTCTCATTAAAAGATAGTTGTGTAGATATTAAAATAATTAACGTAAAAATGGAGTAAATTATAAACTTGATTTTCCCTTTCCTATTTAATTTTGAATAATTGAAGGCTATGATTGTAGACATCAATACCTGTGCTGCCCCTAAAATGATTAAAAACATGAGACCGAAATAGGGAATGATAAAAAGTACCGCATTAATGATAACAAGCCATTTGTTTATTTGATATAAATGTTTCATTTTTATAAATTTTAAACTTTCAGAAAATATTGAAATTATATGTTAAATTTTTTATTTAATAAGTTTAATCAAAGATTTAGTCATCCAATTTTGCTCTTGGTTTACAATTTTGTTCATTAAAGAATCAGCTGTTTCAGCCAAATCGTGTAATGCTTTGGTTTGTTTGATAAGCTCTTTTGTTTTTTCGGTGCCATCATCTTTAATAGAAGATACGTCTTTTAAAATTTTAATAACCGGTTTTATTTCTCTTCGGCTACGTTCTTTAGCAATATGTCTGGCTAACTCTTGTACGTCTTTTTCAGTTGAGAAATATTCTTTGCGTTCACCGGGAATGAGTGTTTTGGTAACAATGCCCCAATCCATTAATTGGCGTAAATTCATACTGGTGTTTCCACGGGAAATTTGAAGTGCTTCCATAATGTCTTCCATAGAAAGGGGTTTGGTTGAAATAAAAAGCAGCGCTTGTATTTGCGCCATCGCTTTATTGATGCCCCAAAGTGTGCCCAAACTTCCCCATGTGCTGATAAACTTTATTTTAGCTTCTTCGTATTCCATAGTGCAAAGATATAATAATTTTTAAACTTTCAATAATTATTGAAAGTTTATTTTGTTTGTAAGTGAATATGATCATCATGTCTCACTGCTTGACAGCCATGAAAACGAATTTTATTCTCGTTATTTAAGCCCAACAATTCTTTGAGATGGGGTTCAATAAATATTTTTTGAGTTTGTTTAATTGAGAGAAGCTGACTGATTAGGTGTTTGGTTTTTTCTTTATCTAATTGAAGATTATTAATGGTTCCAAAAGTCAAATATTTCGAAAAATCATATTGCCAATACCCGTTTTCTATACATGATTTTGAAGTTGAATTGTCTTTAGAATTCACATAAATTCCATAACCTGATAGAGAAGGCTTTTTGTCAGTAGCTTTTCCATTTTTATTTAAGTACATAAAGGAAATATCTATCTTTTTTCCGTCGTTATGACTTAAAGGAGGGAGTAATGGAAAGCCATCAATAAATGGAAAATTGGCATCTAAATAAGTTGTAGAAATTCCCGAAATAAATAAGACATGGGCAGAATCTTCAAGTTCTATTTTTAAAGTAGGATTAACATAATTTCAAAAAAATAAAGGATAAAACCAATTTCTTGGTT
>CAXBNH010000038.1:0-14445 GCA_963976905.1 uncultured Algibacter sp. | reverse complement strand
TTTTGGTGACGAGCCTGTAGCCAAGCCCAATATACAAGGTTGCTTTTGTGCTTGTTTGACTCTAATGAGGTCTGCAATTGCTTTTGCTACGGTTTTTGATGCACTTGTTGAATCTTCATAAACCACCGTCCCAATGTTCTCGAAACGCTTTTCGAATCCTGTCGCTTTGTCTATACTGCTCTTTAACATGTTTTTGTTTTATTAGTGTTTGCTATTATTTTTTTCCTAAAATCTCATCCATGACCCAACTTGAATGAGCTGCTGTTGCTCCTGTTGAAGGATGTTTAAATTCTTCT
This sequence comes from uncultured Algibacter sp., assembly GCA_963976905.1. Taxonomy (GTDB): domain Bacteria; phylum Bacteroidota; class Bacteroidia; order Flavobacteriales; family Flavobacteriaceae; genus Pseudalgibacter. Next base: position 14,149 of record CAXBNH010000038.1, on the reverse strand, counting down.
GATAAATGCTTTTTCATATTTTGAACATGGAACAGTTGAATGTTTTCTGGATGCTCAATGTTTAAGCTTTCTTTCATATCGCCTTGCTCCAAAACGATGGGCGCTTCATCAAAAACCGAAAAACTTATTTTACCCTTAATTCCGTAAATATGGACGCTATCTTCTCTTTTTTCGGTTCCGAAATTCCAACTGCCCGAACCTGTAATACCCGATTTATGGACCCAATGTCCCGTTACGGCATCCATAGCCGTGTAAAGACCTTGCTGGTTTATGGCCAATCCATTTGCTTTTTCGATATCACCTAAAAAATGAATGAACAAATCAATACCGTGGGATGCCAAATCATCAAAATAACCGCCGTAAGCAATTTCAGAATCGGTACGCCAATTGTATGCTTTAGAGACATCGACAGCATTGGCGGGCTTACTTAAATGCCAATTTATATGCCTTATGGTTCCTATCTTCTTTTCATCAATCCATGATTTAATCTGCTTAAATCTTGGAAGTGAACGTCTGTAATATGCAACAAACAAGGGAATGTTTTTTTCTTCAAAAGCATTTTTTATTTGCATACATGCATCATACGTTGGTGCCATGGGCTTTTCTATACAACATATTTTTCCTGCAGCTGCTACTTTTAGTGCATAGTATTCATGCGAATCTGGCGGGGTTGCAATATAAATGGCATCAATTTCTGGATCATTTATTAAAACCTCGGCATCATCATAAAATTTAGGAACACCATGCCTTAACGCATAATCTTTGGCTTTTTCAGTATTACGACGCATGACGGCATGCAACTCAAAACCTTCTGTTTTTTGATATGCCGGCCCACTTTTGAGTTCGGTAACACTTCCGCAGCCAATTATTCCCCATTTATAAATCTTATCCATTACTTTATTTTAAAACGCTATTCTTTTATTTTTTTGTCCAACTTTTGAATTTATGTCCCCAAATGGCAAAAAATAGGATGATGGCGTAGCATGGAATTAAAATCCAGTAACTGCTTGTTGCAGCTGTTGCCATAGCATCGGCATTTTTTACCCCGTCTGCCATCAATGCGTGTTTATTGGCATCCACAATCCTGCCATATAAAGGTGGAATGATAGCGCCCCCAGAAATGGCCATAATCAATAAAGCCGAAGCCGTTTTTGTAAACTTGCCCAAGCCTTCCAAAGTTAACGGCCAAATAGCTGGCCACACCAAAGCATTCGCAATACCAAGAGCAGCTACGAACAAAACCGAAGTAAAACCTGTGGTATTTAAAATACAAAAACTGAAAATAATCCCTAAAACAGCACTACCTATTAAGGCTGTTTTTTGTTTCAAGTATTTAGGGATCAAAAACACGCCCAGAGCATAGGTCGCCACCATGGCCATTAAGGTGTAGGTTGTAAAAAACTTGGCTTCCTCGCCTGTAAATCCTAAAGATATACCGTAAGCAATGATGGTATCGCCGGCTATGACCTCTGCCCCAACATATACAAAAAGCGCCAAAACGCCCAACCATAAATGTGGAAACTGAAAGATGCTGGTTTTTGTACTTTTCCCCGTTACAGTTTCTTCTAGCTCTGACGCTTCAACATGTGGTAATGGTGCTTTCCGTATCAAAACACCTAAAACAAAAAGCACAATTGCCATAACTAAATAGGGCATAAAAACGCTATCTGCCATGGTATCTAAAAGCACGCCTTTTTCTTCTACGGTTGCCGTAGCTAACTTTTCTTTTACTTCATCTATTCCTGACAACAAAATAGCACCAAAAATCAACGACCCCAATGCGCCTGCTGTTTTATTGGCTATTCCCATAATGGCGATACGCTTGGCGCCACTTTCAATAGGCCCCAAAATGGTAATGTACGGGTTGGATGCGGTTTGCAATAGCGTCATACCAACACCTTGAATAAAAATACCTGTTAAAAACACCCAGTAAGTTCTGGCTTCGGCAGCTGGAATGAACACCAAAGCACCAAGCCCCATAATGACAAGCCCTAAAGACATCCCTTTTCTATACCCTATTTTATTTAGAATATAAGATGCCGGCAATGCCATGACCACAAAGGAAATGTAGGATGCGGATGCCACCAAATAAGACTGTGCATCGGTCAATTCATTTATGGTTTTCATAAAAGGGATGAGCGCACCGTTTATCCATGTGACAAATCCGAAAATAAAGAAGAGTCCTGCAATAATAAGAATAGGCACTAGAGTGCTGTTTTTAGCTGTTGTATTGTGTGAATTTACCATAGTAATCAGTATGTTAGTTTGCTTTTATTTTAAGGTCTTCATAGTGTTCATTTAAACTCTCGATGAGTTTGAATTGGTTTTTGGCCCTATCCAGATTGTGCTCAGGATATTTTGTTTTGTAGTACACATCATCATTCATATAATCTGTTAAAAACCTTAAAGCCATAATAAATATCATGGTTTTTGCTGCCAATGGCAAATATTTCAGTTCTATAGGCGTTAAAGACGCCTCCATTTTTTCTAAAAACCCTTTGGTATATGCTTTATAGTAATCGGCATTAAATGCCACTAAATCCAGATTGGTCTCATCTTCTGCCGCAGTATTACAGATGGTCCTTATGGCATCTCCAAAATCATAGTGGATAATCCCTGGCATGATGGTATCGGTATCGATCACACAAAGCCCTTTGTGATCTTCTGCGAACAATGCATTAGATATTTTTGTATCGTTATGTGTTACACGTAACTTAATGTCGCCTGATTCCTTTAAATTTTGAAGAATATGCATCTCCTCCTTCAATTCTATCACACGATCGATATAGCTTTCTGCTTTAAAAAGACGTTCTTTGGAAACCGATCGTAAAGCAGATTGAAATTGTGAATACCTAAAAGACATGTCATGGAATTTGGGGATGACCTCTGTTAATTTTGAAGCATCAAAATCGCTTGTTAAGTTTAGAAATTCCCCAAATAATTTTCCGCCTTCATAAGCAACTTCTTTATCTTTTACGGTTTCAAAAGTTAAACTATCATCAATAAAATACATCAAGTTCCAATAATTACCTTCTTCGTCTTGATAAAATGATCTTCCATTTTTCGTTTTAACGAATGTCAAAACACTCCTATCTAATTGTACTTTTGGCAAATATTTCAGCTTTTCCCGAATATGGGAACTGATGCTTACCTTATTTTCGATAAGACCCGGTACATCCTTAAAAACGCCATGGTTGATGCGCTGTAAAACATAATACGGCTTATCTTTGGTTATCATCAAATACGTATCATTGATGTGCCCAGAGGCCAATTCTTTATAGGTATAAAATTCACCCTCGTGCTCAAATTGTTCAAAAATGGATTTTAGTTTTTCTGCCGACATATTACCAAAGTTTTGTTGGGTAAACCCCACGTTCTTTTAAATTTTCTATTGCTTTTTGAACAATGACCTTATCTTCTTTATAAGTGACCCCAAACCATTTGGCATCGGATTTTAAAACCTCCACGCTGGCTTTTTCAGATTTGAGAATCTCATTTACAATCGATGGTAAATAAAATTCCGCCTTTAAATTTTCCTTATTAGTATCAAGAAACGTTTCAAACAACCGTCCGCCAAACTCAAAACATTTAGGTGTAAAGCCCCAGAAATTCATAGATACAATAGTATTTTCATCTATCGGGATGAATGTGCCGTCATCATCTTTACGCATTAATTCCCCGTTGATTTTTTCAATATGGGTGCGCTCAGTCACATCTACCAAATACCCATTTGCATCTACTTGGCACTCGCCTCTTGAAACATAGCCGTGATCGGATACCGTGTTTTTCAACAAATAGGCCATGGTATTGAAATCATAAGATGCCTTATCCTTTTCTGCCAATGATTTTGCCATGACCTGAAAGGCTTCAGCACCATAAAAATCATCTGCATTGATGATCGCAAAATTCTCCTTAACCGCATCTTTCGCCATTAAAAGTGCGTGCCCCGTACCCCAAGGCTTGGTGCGTTCTGGGTTGATGTATTTTTTAGGCACGCTATCCAGTTCTTGATATACATAGCTAACCTCTGCTTTTCCTTCAAGCTTTTTATTAAAAATAGCTTTGAATTCCTCCTCAAAACTTTTCCTTATAATGAATACAAATTTTCCAAAACCAGCTCTTAACGCATCATACAATGAAAAATCAATGATGGTATCGCCTTCTGGTGTAAAGGCATCCATTTGTTTCAATCCGCCGTAACGGCTTCCCATGCCAGCAGCTAAAATTACAAGTGTTGGTTTGTTCATAATCATTTTTTTAAAATTCTCTTTTAATTAACAAAATTCAAGTGTTTTATTTTTATGTTTTAAAAATAAATTCCCTTAAATATTTTTCAAATATAAGCAAAAAAACCTAAATGTGCTCGAACACACATATAAAATGTGTTCGAGCACATTTTACGCATATTAAATTCTTTTATCTATATTTGTGGTTATGACAACAAAGTACACCATCCGTGATATTGCAAAAATGGCAGGAGTTTCAAAAGGGACTGTTGACAGGGTTATACACAAAAGAGGCAAGGTTTCTGAAACGGCTTTAAAAAAAGTCAATGCCATACTTGATGATATTGATTTTACACCTAATCTTATCGCTAAAAATTTAAAGAACAATAAGGTATATCATATTTGTGTATTATTACCTGACCCTAAAAAAGATTCCTATTGGGAACCTTGCGCTTCTGGTATTGATGATGTTATTGCTGAGTTGGGTGTCTTTGGAATCAATATTGAAACTTTATTTTTTGATCCCACAAGCACAAAATCTTTTTTAGATGTGAATTTAGCCATACAAAATACTACTCCTGATGCTGTATTGTTGGTGCCCTTGTTTTTTAAAGAGGCCGGTATTGTTATGCAACACTATGATGCTTTGGGCATTCGGGTTTCAACCTTCAACAACACTATCGAATCTCACGCAGTAAAAAGTTTTATTGGTCAAGATTTGCACCAAAGCGGTCGTGTCGCCGCTAAATTATTGCACAGCATTACACAAAAAGGCGATGTTGCCATTCTTCACATAGATGAAAAATATAAGAATGCCGTGTTTATGCAAGAGAAAGAACAAGGCTTTAGAAATTATTTTGATGCATTACCCAATGCTGATTACAACGTGTTGAAATGTAAATTAAAACATCCTGATTTTGATAACGTATTGTCCGACTTTTTAGAAGCAAACCCAAAATTAACTGGTATTTTTGTAACCACATCCAAGACGTATCAAGTTGCAGATTTTCTTCAAAATAAGGACCACAAACATATTGCTTTGGTTGGCTATGATTTATTGAATGAAAATGTGGCTCATTTAAAAAAGGGAACTATCGATTTTTTAATTCATCAAAACCCAAAACAACAGGCTTATTTTGGATTGAAATTTTTAATAGAACATTTCCTTTTTGAAAAAGACATTCCAGCCCAATTACTATTGCCTATTGATATTGTTAATTCGGAAAATGTAGGGCCTTTTATGAGGGACTAAAATTCTCCAGATGCAATATCCCAAAAGAAGTCGGTGTATGGAAATTGGGCGTTTCAGTATTTGGGTTTACCCAAGTTATCCAAGTGGGTTCATAACTGCCGTTTTCTTGTTTGTTGTATTTCGCTCTGTAGATACCGGTTTCTATTTTTCCACTTTTCAACAAATCCAATTGTTTTAATGATGCTATACTGATGGCTATTTCAACCGTAAAAAAATCGTTTTGAATATCTGATTTAATCAAAATATCATCTTTTGGCCAATTCCAATCAAAATCAAATTGCTTATTTGGTTTCGCTTTAAAATCCATCAATCGAGGGCTTGGATCGATTTCTAAACAATAATAAGGATTTAGCTGATTGTTTGTTCTAAAAAACAGCTCTACCCTATCAGAATTATTGATGCTGTTTTTGGAGTTGTCGGTAGTATCTATATACACTTCGGAATCTTCAACTTTAAAAGCACAAAATAAATGCGATGTATCCCATAAGGCTTTAAATTCTATCTTTCTCATTTTATTATCATCCCAAGGCAAAGAAAAATCTGTTAAACTTATGGCCTTTTCCCAAAGCGGATGATTGGCTTTGCCATTGATTTTTAATTTATTTTCATCAATTTGTATGATGTTGTAATTTTTTAATTCTGAATTCAATTTTTACATTTTAATTTAAAAAGCCAAGAAAAGTTCATACAAAGAAAAAATATTTTACCAAACTTTTAATGAATTAGAAAAATTTAATATCAACTTTTTTGAAAAACAGGAATATCATCTAATGTTACAGCAATCTCTATTACTTTATCTCCTTTATAGGTCTTTCCTTTATACTTCCATTTTCCTTTTGGAAGTACAACTAATCTTTTTGTTGCACCTTTTTCTATTATTGGGGCAACTAAAATGCTGGAACCAAGCATAAATTGATCTTTGATATTGTAATAACCACGATTTGGAAATTCATATTCCATGGATCTAACCACAGGCTCTCCTGTTTTTGCAGCTTTCTCTACAAGTTCCATAATAGTTGGGGTATATGCTTTCCGTATGGCTACTGCTTCTTTTACAGCTTGTAAATTTTGTTCATTTAATACACGCCAAGGTGCTACAGAAAATTGCATCATGGGCATAAGTGCGTGAACTTGTGCAGACCGTACAATCAACTCTTGATCGATCGATTTTAAATCAATAAAAGACCCAAATTCTCCGCCGCCAATCATATCAGGGCAATTGAATGGATACCCAAGAAGGCCCTGCAAAGTAATTTGAGGAATCAACTTTGTGATATCATTCCAATTATGACCCTTATCATGCAAACGCTGGGCGAGCGACTGCCCTCCCATTTTCCATGTAGCTCTGTACTCATTGAGCGGATATTTAAGTCCGAATTGCTGAAATGAATAGGTATGGTCATTTGGAGTTGCCGCAGCATCAAATGAGGTCATTGGCGTGTCATAAAAATAGCTGTCCCCAGCATCTAATTTATAGCCATCTACCCCGTATTTTTCTTGAAGTCCTTTTAATTGACCATCAAACCAATCTACTGTGCCTGGGTTGGTAAAATCAAGAACCGCACTAGCTCCGTTCCACCATCTTACAATCAATGGAAAATCGCCTTCTTTTGTTTTAATAAAATAGCCTTTTTTTTCTAAACCCCTATATATATCACTATCTGGACTCACAAAAGGGCACACCCATAGCATGACTTTAAATCCCAATCCATGAAGCTCATCAACCATTTGTTTTGGATTAGAAAACCGTCCTTCATGGAAATCCCACTTACCATAATCTTCTTGCCAGTTGTCATCTATCATGATCACTCCCGGAGAAAACCCATTTTCTACAATGGCATTGGCATATTTCAAAATATCTTTTTGATTTTGGTTATAAATCAGCTCTATCCATGTATTGTACTGGGGCTTTTCAAAAAGTAATTTATCCGGATATTTACCAGATGCTGGAAAATAATTATGAGAGGCAAAATTGAAAGCTTCTTTTAAAGTAGATCCAGAAGCTGACACTTTTATTTCAGCACCTCTTGAAGTGACTAAAATTTCATCGCCATTCATTGAGTAAGAAATAGGGGATTCAGACCAAATAACCCTTCCTTTGTCTGAAATGAACAGAGGCTGAGCTTGATTGCCTTTATTATTTCCATAAAGGTCAATAGCATAGCCATCGTTAAAAGGCATGATATGCCCATCCCAAACGGCACCTCCCCACCAATGTTCATTAGGGATTATTTTTACTTGCAAACTATCCGTTTGTTGAGAAAATATTTGAATCGTGAACAACACCATAAAGCAGAAAAGCCAGTTTGTTTGTATCCATTTTTTACCTGTACTCATTATCAATTTAGTTTAGGGTTTACGGTTAAATAATTATAAAATTCATTGGTATTTTAATAAGATTTTTTAAAATCTATAGTTTGACCTTCCAGCAACCTCTCACAGACAATTCTTAAGGTTTCATTACCACTATAATTTATAGTAAACACCTTTTCTTCATTAGGCAACAATGCCTTAAGTGATCCTTTGGTTTTATGGCCATTTATTGAAAAATAGGCATCATAATAAATAGGTGCTATTCCAATATTTTTTACCGTTAATAACGATATTCCATTTAATTTTTCAAACTTGGTCACTTCAAATTTATACCCAGTATTGAGGCTTGCTTGCATTATGCGCTCTTTGGTCTGGTATTTATATTGGTCATTTCCAATCATGTAAGTGACATGAAAACGCTTTATAAAAGATTCGTAAGATTCGCCATGTGCGCCGTTTAGAGATAACACATTTTGTTGATCAAAAGTGGTATAATAATTAAATTCGCCGCCTATGGGAGCCGTTTTATATCTACTATCCAATCCTAAAAACTTAAAACGCTGCTCATTAACGCTCGCATGTTCTTCACTCATAAACGAATCATCAAATAGCCCAAATGAGAGGTCCAATAATGAAGCATTGTCACGAAACGGTGTTACATTCCCATCTTCAACATCAATGGAAATGGACCAATGTAAATTTTTAAATACGGCATCCATTTTATTTAAGAAAGTAGTTTGAAAGGCTTTGGATGGAAACGTTTTTCCTAACTCAAAAGGGCCATCATAAATATGGTATTCTCCCCACAGACCAAAACCTGTTTGAAGAAAGGCCAATCTATTATCATTATCGTATTTTTCAGCAAATTTTTCATAAAACTCTAAAGTAAAATCTTTTAATTCTTGGTTGGACCAATCTGGAAACCACGTATCTTTTCCTTCACTTTTACCTTTTGTTTCTTTATAACTTGGCAAGTCTTTTATATATTTTGGTACTGAAGTCAATTGCCCAACATAAGTAAACCTAAACCTAAGAATGGCTTGGTGGTTTCTTGATGCTATGGCATTTAATTTACTTTCAACAACAGCCCAATCATAAACGCCTTTTTCTGAAACAACATCGTCATAAAGCATATAGGAGTATTCCAAAGTATGTGCCCCAGAGTCAGCATGGGTATTTCCGTCCCAAACCACTATACCTGTCATGGGCTGTACATTTGTAAACTCTGAAACGCCCCCTTGATTTTTAATGCCAAAACCTCCGACGGTTGCAAAGGCATTATAATAGTCCCCTAAATATTGCTCAAAACCAAATAGCACATATTTAGCTAACTCTGGAAAATCTATAACATGCGAAAGCACATAGGCCGTTATGGCATTAATACCAATAACTTTTAACGGAAAGCCCCATTTTGTATAACCTTTTACATCTATAATCCAATAGAACAATGCCAGTAACGCAAAACATATTCCTGATGATAACAACACAAATGTGCTGTTCCAAATTTTCTTTACACTTGGGTGGAATGTATTTAGAATCAGCCCAACTGCTATAAATCCAATCCCAATTAAAAAAATGTTGCGAGCCGTTTTCTCTCTTGGCAATTTCGAGCGGAGCATTTCGCCAGCAAATAAACCAGAAAGTGTGGTTGCAATAAAGCCTAACCCAGATAATAACCACGTGTATTGATAGCCATCGTCAAAACGGCCAAAAACATAATGATCTATGTATAATGCGATGTTTTTATCGGGCAATAATTCGCTGTTTCCAATGCCGGGAACATTTGCAAATTCAAGTAACAACCCATAAATGAGAAGGCACATGGCAAAAAGCACATATCTTGATTTTTTGTTTAAATGAATATATACCACGCATGAAAATAAATAACCAACCGCAATGGCCTGAAGAGTGTTGCTAAAAATTTTAAATTGATTGATATCCAACGCAAGCAGGTTTCCCTGGACTATCCAACCCAAAATGAACAAGATGATAAAACGCTTAATCAAATGTGGATAAAGTTTTATTTTACTGTCTATTTCCTTCACGCGTCTTTCCATTGAAAACGGAATGACCACTCCCACCAAAAACAGGAAAAGCGGCATGATGATATCATAAAAATGAAAACCGAACCATTCTGGGTGCTCAAATTGCGTTGCAAAAAACCCCGAAACTTCTGTTTGTGAAGCTTGGTGGAAATGGGCAAAAAAACGATCTGCAAAAATAATCATGAGCATATCAAAACCTCTTAATACGTCAATAGATAATAGCCTGTTATTCTGTGTGGTGGTGCTCATAATTTATGTTTTAAAATTCTAATTAAAATCAGATTTTGATTGTACCCAACTGTATTTTAAATCGGAGTTTAAAAGAAAATAGGTTGGTGTTGCAAATACATAATAATCATTAATCGCTTGGATATCCCAATCTTTGTAGGTGCAATCTATTTTTCATGGGGATATTTACATAGATGTTTTTAAATATGTCTTTGTCGGTATCGATTGAAACATTTATAACATTAACTCCTTTTTGTTTCCATGATTTAGAATAACCCATCAGATAAATGGTTTTAACCTTTCCTTATAGAACAAACCATTTACAAGGAAAGGCTTATGACTAATTCCAGACATACAATAAAATACTTGTAATTATTATAAAATTATTTTCTTATTCAATATACCCAATTCAGTTTCTAACCGAATTATATATATTCCTGTATTTAAGTTTGGTAAAGGAATATTTTGTACTCCATTTAAAGTAAAAGAAGAATTTAATATTTGTTTACCAAGCATGTCAAATAATTTCAGATTGGATTTCCCTTGAATTAAACCATTAATAGCTAAAGTAGAATTATTAGCTTTATATATACTAACATTATTTAAAGATACATTCTCTACACTTAAGGTTCCTGTTGTATAGCTTACAATTGGTAACGTATCAGTGCTACCCCCTGTGTTTGAATAAATTATGCTTAGGGTTAGGCCTGATCCAACAAGCCCCAAAATAGTTCTATCTAAAACAAATACACGTGAAACACCTGCGACCTCAGTATCCGAATTAATAGCAGATACCGAATGCTGAGCCCAGCCCCAAGTATTTTGATTAACTCCAGAAAAATCGTATGACAAACCATTTTGTAATAAAACATCTGCACCCATACCTCCTGTTAAGAAACCGGTAGTAGTGTTATTATCTGTGTCAATAAATATATCGTAAGTTGGCTCAATACCAGCTCCTAATACAGTCATTTTTATAGTAGTTTCATCTTCATCAGTAATCGTTAATGACTCTAGGTTTGGCGGTGGTGTTCCTGTAAGCGTAGTATAACTTTCCATACCTGTTGCTGGTAATCGTTCTCCATCTACTGGAACAAAAGCTAAAAGGTTAGTAAAATACACATTAATTTGAGCCCCCATGTTTAGAAGAGGTAAATAGTTCCTATTAATTTTGAATTGAACTGAAACACCTGGATTATCAGTTACCACTATATTCCCAGCATGCCATTCCCATGCCCACGCACCAGAAACCCATCTATTAGCCCCCCCATTTTCAACTCTAAAATCTGCACCTCCATTAGCTGGATCGCCAGTTGCAGGGTTATTATCAGTATCAATGTAAAGATGATGTGACGAGGGGTTGATATTATCTCCATTTACTGTAATGGTTAAATCTGTTGCATCATCAACAAACGTAAATGAGTCTAAGGTAATAGAAGTTGAAGATTCAGAAATTTGGCCACCTATATTAAATGCTGAAGTGAATTGACATGTTCCACTAGAAAGTAGAAAGAAAAAAAGTAATTTTGTTTTCATTTTAAAATGTTTTTAGTTAGTACCTAAACTTTTTTAAAGTAGGAAATGTCACTAATTTTGTAAACTTGGTTGTATAATTGATTGATATGTATTAAAACGATGCTATAGTTATATAGTCTTTACATCATCAATATTGGATTGATTCAGCTATTATTCAATAGAATAATAGCTGAATCAAATTTGAAAATAAATGTTATTCGCAAAACCCTGAAGATTCTGCAGGTAGAGTATAGGAGACAAAGGAACTGGTACCTCCAGCTATCGGGAATTCTCCAACTGAAGCCCAACCTCCTGTTAACTCAGCAATTGAAAGGCTAAAAGTATCTCCCAAAGCTCCAAATTGAGTCTTTTTCATACTGAATTCTATAGCATTTGTGGTTGTATTCACACTTTTCAAGCCTGATGATTTAAAATTTGCAATGGAACCTGATAAAGCAGCCCAGCCCCAACCGCCGTCTACACCGGTATACTGGAAGAAGGTTGCCCAAGAATCGTTTACCGGAGGACCTTCAAATAAAAAATCTGCTCCAGAGCTTACTGGCCATTGCCAAGCCAAATATCCTGTATCAGGATTGCTATCAGCGTTTATATACATATCAATCAATTCCATTTTCATGGATGCATTTCCTTCTATATATACATTTATATTATCACCTGCGCCCCACATTTTTATTTTTTGCATAGAAGCTGCTCCAGAAGTACTTTGATCTAATAAAACCTCAACATCATCCCAATCACTAAAATCGCCATCAATTTTTATATCTACATTTTTAACTTCTGGCGCCATGATTTTTTTTGTGATGTAAGCCTCTTGTCCAGCATCGTTCATAGCCGTAAGCGTTACCGCAATTTCCCCTCCTACCGAAGTATATCTATAAGTTGGGTTTTCTTTGTCACAATAAAAGCTTAAGTTGCCCAGATCCCATCTATATGTGGTAGCACCTTGGGAAAGATTAGTGAACACAAATAAATTGTCATCGTTTGTGAATGAAAAATCTGCAACAATACCTCCGTCAGAGTTAGTTTCAGTATCGTCTGAACCACAACCCATAAGCAGTGAAACAGCTATAATGTAATAGAAAAATTTTATTTTTTTCATGATTAATTGTATTAGTGGTTAATTTTTATTTTAATTGATCGTTAATGTGTGCATTAAATCATTCATACCTTTGCTTGCATCCCATGTGTTTTTGTTTGCCAATTGAATTGAAAATTCTGGTCTGTCTGATAGCGTACTATAATTGTCTTCTATTTTCAAATACAATTTGTACTGCCCAGCAGGAATTCCAGATAGGCTGACCGATTCTTTTAAGTCGTAATTGGCAATGGGTACCACGTGCCTTACATCAAAATTCAAAGGTTTTTTATATAAGGTTTCATCATTTACAGATTTGAATACCAAAAAGGTATTTTTCTTATTATAGACAGGAGCGAACCCAGCATTGTCTATAACAGCATTTAATTCAAAACTGCCATTTGCTGCAACATCTTTTTTCAAACTAGCAGACTTTAATAGTAGCCTATAGCCCAATTCTTTTTGAAAATCTGTAAAACAGTTGTTGTTTCTCCAAACATTAAGTACGGGCCCGTAATAATCAAGATTTAAATATGTCCATTTTAATAAAGACATTTCTGTATCAGCCGTAATACAACTAGCTGTTGGAACACCGCTTGGCGGACACGTTTCCCCACCTGTAGGCACAAAAAGCGCTTCATTGCTTATGTAGCTTTTCTCGATAGTTACATTTTGATAAGTCCCATAATCATTTTCACTTGCTAAAAAACAATCATTATGAAATCCTATACGCGCTATATCTGTAGTACCATATCCAACAGAAGCATCTATGGGTGTTGTATAGTTAAAAAATTCTTGTTTATACAATGGAGTTCTTAGCTGAATTTTGATTTCTTTTGGAAATACTTCTAACAACTTTTTGATAACCGCTTTTTTGTTTTCTGGAGTTGTTAAATTGTTGGTTGTATAATACCACTCGCCCCAGGCTCCAATAAACCCGGCTTGCACAAATGCTATAACATCAGCATTATCTGTAACAATAGGCTTAAGCTGATCTAAATGTTTTTCAATAATACTTAATGGTGCATCCGTTTCGTTTTGGTCGCTATTATATGCAAAGCGTAATATGCACTTAATACCAGCTGTTCTCAAGCGTTCAAAATCTGTTTTTATTAAATCAAGTTGCGCTGTACTGAGATCCGTATCTTTAAAGTTGTCCATATAATAAATACGGTTGATAATAGTAACATTTTCAGCTTTCAAACTATTTAATGTCACTAAACTTAGCGGAGTACCTTCTGAATTAACAGCCCAATGGTGCATAAAGCCTCGTTCAGGGTTTGAAATAACATCATTAGATGACTGGTATGTTATATCAATAAAACTATCATCTTTTGGCTCTTCTTTTGGATCATCGCTACCACAACTTATTATACCGCCTAAGAGCAATAATGCCATAAATTTATATTTCATAATAATACTTTTTTATAATTAATAATAATATATTATATTATTTAAACTATGGCGAAAAAAA
>CAXBNH010000037.1:0-14470 GCA_963976905.1 uncultured Algibacter sp. | reverse complement strand
CCATGTATTAAGGCTTCGTATAAATTTTCAATGTTATATTTGAAAGCTTTACCATTTTTTAGATAGGCATCAGACACTACCGAAGCAGAATTATTCCCAACCATAATGTTACGCAATCCAGGGCTTGCCCATTCTGGTAACCAGCCACTTTCATTATAAGCGTTGGATAAACCTTCTTGCATTTGGGCGCTTAATTCTGGGTACATTAAGTTTAAGAAGGGGAAGAGAGAGCGAAAAGTATCCCAGAAACCAGTATCTGTAAACATGTAGCCGTCTCGAATTTCGCCATTATAAGGACTGTAATGCACTACTTTTCCCTTGGCATCAAATTCAAAAAACTTTCTTGGGAATAATAAAGAGCGGTACAGGCACGAGTAGAATGTCCCAGCTTGGTCAGCAGTGGCACCTTCAATTTCTATTTTGCTCAATTCTTTATTCCAGATGGCTTTCCCTTTTTCTTTCAATTGGTCAAAATCGTCAGTACCTAGTTCATTTAAGTTTCTTTCAGCTTGTTCGTAGCTTATAAAAGATGACGCCACACGTGCATTCACGATTTGTCCTTTTTTAGTTTTAAACCCAATGATGGCGCCAGCGTGTTTTGAAGTTGATTCCAATGCATCAGATAAATTACCATCATCATACGTTTTTGAAATTTCAAAAGCCGTATCAAACACTATCACAAAATAATTTTTGAAATTATCAGGAACACCACCACTATTTCGAGTGGTATAGCCAATTATTTTTTGTTGCTCGGGAATGATTTTTATATGCGATCCTCTATCAAAGGCATCCACAACGATGGAGGCTTCATCTGTTTCTGGAAAGGTAAAACGGAACCTCGCCGCTCTTTCTGTAGGTGTGATTTCGGTCGTGATGTCATGATCTGCTAAATAAACACTATAGTAATATGGCGTGGCTGTTTCTGCTTTATGAGAAAACCAACTTTCACGTTCTTCTTGTTTAAAGCGCAATTTACCGGTTACGGGCATGATGGAAAATTGCCCGTAATCATTCATCCAAGGCGACGGTTGGTGGGTTTGTTTAAAGCCTTTTATTTTGTGTGCATTATACGTGTATGCCCAGCCATCGCCCATCTTCCCAGTTTGCGGTGTCCAGAAATTCATGCCCCAAGGCATAGCGATTACTGGATAGGTGTTACCATTGGATAAGCTAGGGTCAGAATCTGTTCCCATCAGCGGGTTTACCCAATCAACAGGGGTATCAATCTTGTCTATTTGTTGGTTTTGAGCCCATAAAAGCGGCGTGATAGCAATACCAGCAATAAGGGATAACAGTTGTTTTTTCATTTGAATTGTTTTAGTATTTTATTTGAAAAATTTTTGAAAGTTTATTTTAATTTGTTGGCTTTAACTCCTTCTTTGGTCATTACTACAGGCTTTATAGTGCCATCTTCATTAAAATACATTCTGTCAATACAGGTTTCTCTAGAATCCCTAATTTTACCATCTTTTTCCGTTTGTGGTCTGCGGTGATAGACAATATAATAGTCGTCTGAATTTGGAACGTGAATTAAGGAATGATGGCCTGCTCCGTTGGCAATGTTGGGGTCTTGTTTTAAAATGGTACCCTTACGCTCAAACGGCCCAAAAGGTGAATCTGCAATGGCATAAGCAACGTGATAATCAGGGCCTGTCCATCCGCCTTCAGACCACATAAAGTAATATTTACCATCTTTTATGAACATAAAAGGGCCTTCTACATAGCCTTCTGGCGTTACTTCTTTAAAGGTTGTACCATCTTCAAAAGGAATAAACCCTGTGAAATCGTCGTTTAATTTCACTACGTTGCAATGTCTCCAACCGCCATAAAAAAGGTAATGTTGCCCATCAGCATCTTTAAAAACAAATTGGTCAATAGGTTGTGCGCCGTTATGGAATTTATCAATTAACGGTTTTCCTAAGTGATCTTTATAAGGCCCTTCGGGTTTGTCTGAAACGGCCACACCAATACCACCAATTTCATTATCGGATTGGATATCATTCGCCCCAAAAAACAAGAAATATTTATTGTCTTTTTCAATAATAGAAGGCGCCCACATGGCTTTATGTGCCCATTTTATAGCCGAGGTATCCACTACTTTTTCATGTTTCTTCCAATTAATAAGATTTTTGGAAGAAAAAGCATCTAAAAACACTTGGTCCTCATAACGAGCGGAAAAGGTAGGATATACCCAATATTCCTTATTAAATATAATACCTTCAGGGTCGGCATACCAACCTTGAAATATGGGGTTTCCAGCAAGTTTGCTATTTTTTTTAGAGATTCCACAGGCGCTTATAATACATGCTAATATTAAAAATAGAATGGCTTTTTTCATTGTTTTTAAATTTTGACTAAATATAATAATAATTAAAGTAAAACGTTTTAGTGTTTCCTAAAAACACATCTTACTTTCAAATATTTATTTAGTATTCATTTATAGTGTTTGTGTTAACTTTTATTGATTCATTGTTGAAGATACAGAAAAAGGTTTATCTAAATCTTCTGTGCCTCTTTTTTTGTTTGGAATATCACTCATCGTAAGATCCAGAATGCCTCCAGAAATCAAATCATCATAGTTTAAGTAATTTCGTGAAAAAGGTGCACCGTTTAAGGTGGCATTTTCTATATAGACATTGGTTTTGGAATTGCCATTAGCATGGATTACAAACGTTTTTCCATTTTCTAAATTGATGGTGGTTTTTTCAAAAACGGGACTTCCCATAACATATTGATCGGTGCCTGGGCAAACGCTGTAAAAACCCATGGCACTAAGCACGTACCATGAAGAGGTTTGTCCTTGGTCTTCATCTCCGGGGTAACCGTTTTCGGTAGAATTGTACAGTTTCTCCATAATATCACGTGTTCTAAACTGTGCTTTCCAGGGCTGACCCGAATAATTATAAAGGTAGGGCATGTGCTGGATAGGTTGGTTTCCATGGGCGTATTGCCCCATGTTAGCCATTTCCATCTCGGTCATTTCATGTATTTTTCCACCATAAGTACCTACATTTACAGTATTTGGACTACTAAAAACGGCATCCATTTTTTTGTTGAAATTAGCATCCCCACCCATTAAACCGATAAGCCCCTGTGGATCATGAAAAACCGACCACACATAATGCCAAGCATTGCCTTCGGTAAATGGCCCGCCCCATTCGTAAGCATCAAAATTTGGTGTCCAATCGCCTTTTTTTTGTCTGCCTCGCATAAAGCCTACTTTAGGATCATATACATTTTTGTAATTGTACATCTGCTTGCCGTAAATAGCTTTGTAAAAGGTGTTGTCTGTCATGTCTGCTAAAGCATAGCCACAGTAATCATCATAAGCATATTCCATGGCTTTAGCTGTGGCCTCTCTTGTATCGGGATACGCCACATAGCCTAAGGTATAATAATCTTTCCAGCCATCACGACCGTTTGCAGGTCCCCAAGGGCCTTTGTTGGTGGCTTCATGAAAATAGGCATCTAAGGCTTTTTGTGGGTCAAAAGTTTTCAGGCCTTTTGCCCAAGCATCCGCCAAAAGCGAGATGGCGTGGTTACCAATCATACTGCCCGCTTCACTAGGGAACGACCATGAAGGCAGCCAACCGCATTGGTCATAAGCATCCAATAAAGCAGCTACATAACGCCCGTGCATGGTAGGTTCCATTAAAGCATTTAAAGGGAATTGCCCTCTAAAGGTATCCCAAAACCCAGTATCGGTGTACATATAGCCGTTGTGGATTTTGCCATCGTACGGACTGTAGTAATAAGGTTCGCCTTTTTTATTTAATTCATAAAATTTGCGGGAGAACAAGCTCGCCCTAAAAAAACAAGAATAAAAGGTTTTGATTTGTTCCTCGGTGCCACCTTCCACAACTATTTTGTTAAGTTGTTTGTTCCATACCGTTTTGGCAGCTGCTTTGGTTGCTTCTAAATTTTTATGGTTTCCCAATTCTGTTTTTAAATTCAGTTCCGCTTGCTCTAGACTTATGTATGAAGAAGCCACTTTGGCCTGTACGGTTTGCCCTTTTTTAAATTTTAAGTAGCCACCAATACCTTTGCCGCTATCTGAAATTTTACCATCAAATTGTTCTCCCGTTCTGTTGTTCCAAATGCCTTGAGCGTTGAAAGGTTTATCAAACTGAATGACAAAATAATTTTTGAAATTGCCATCAAAACGTTGCATGCCACGCCCATTATTGACATATCCAGTTATCTGGCGTTTTTTAACATCGATTTTAACCTCGCTTATTCCTGTATAGCCGTCTAGAACCACAAAAGCATCTTCATTTTTTGGAAATTGAAAACGGAGCTGTGCGCCGCGTTCTGTAGGAGCAATTTCCGTGGTTATGCCATTATCAAGAGTAACTTTATAATAATGGGGTTTGGCTATTTCATTGGCATGACTGAATTTAGTAGCCCTTTCATTTTCATTTAAGGTCAGTTTTCCAGAAACGGGCATTAACGAAAAAACAGCATAGTCGTTGCTCCAAGAGCTACATTGATGTGCTTGCTGAAAACCTCTTATGGTTTCTTTAAAATATTGATATTTCCAACCATCACCATTGTTTCCAGTTTGTGGCGACCAGGTATTCATACCAAAAGGAAGTGCTGTAGTAGGGTAGGTATTGCCTCTGGTCAGCTCGTGTTTTGAGTTGGTGCCTTGTAGTGTGTTTACATAATCTGCCAAGTTTTTATTTTTTTGTTGCGCGGGTAAATTCAGCACACAAAAAAAAGAGATTGTAAGTAAGAATTTAATTTTCATAGTATCAATTAAAGTGTTTAAAAGTTTTATTTTTTATAAAAAAATGAAGGTGGTGCAGCGGGTTCTGAACTTCCCCAGTTTTTATTCGCTTTATTTCCCATTTGAAGTTCCAAAATACCTCCATTAATTATAGTATCGTGCGTAAACCAAGGTTTATTCCATGGCTTGCCGTTTAGTGTTGCTGATTGGATGTATTTGTTTTCTTCGGAAGCATTTTTTGCGATGATGGTAAATGATTTGCCGTTTTTTAAATGGATTTCTGATTTCTCAAAAATTGGACTTCCAATAGTATATATAGGTAATCCTGGAGTTACTGGGTAAAATCCCAATTGTGAAAAGACCACAAAAGAAGTCATGCCACCACCGTCTTCATCACCTGGCACGCCCATTAAATCATTTCTAAACCATTCTTTTAACAATTTTCTAATTCGTTTTTGGGTTTTCCAAGTTTGTCCGGCATAATTGTACAAATACGGAATGTGTAAAGAAGGTTCGTTAGCCATAGTAAATTGGCCTACGTTACCAGTTTGATCTGGAAGCTGTGTATAAAATTCGCGTTTGCCTCTACCCATAGGCGTTGAAAATAAATCATTGAGATTTTGTATAAAATTTTCCCTTCCACCCATAAGTGTTATTAAATCCGCAATATTGTGTTGTACATCCCAACGATACGTCCATCCATTGTTTTCACCATAAGAATTCCGTGCGCCGATACCCCCAGAGAAGCGATAATCAAAAGGTTCTATAAAATGGCCTTCGATATCTTTAGGATGAAAAAAATGGGTTTCAGAGTTGAATAGATTGCGGTAATTAAATGATTTTTGTTCGAAATAATCGTGTTCTTCTTTCTTTCCTAATTCATCAGCTATTTCAGATAAACACCATTCGTCATAAGAAGTGCCCAAGGTTACGGCAACAGGTTGGCGTTTTTCAAACGAAGATACTTCAGGTATGGTTTCCTTTTCCCCTTCTTTTAATGCGGGAATATAACCGTTTTCTTTGTAAAATTTATCCAATTGTCCTGCGGGCTTTCCAGACCATGGTGCCAATGTTTTTTCGGTAATGGCATTTTTTGAAGCTGCATAGGCATTATTTAAATCAAACCTTTTTAGGCCTTTTCTGTGGGCATCTATAAAAGACGCAACGGCATGATTGGAGTTCATCCGTCTGCTGTCGCCTGTAATTTCTGGAAAAGTAGGCATCCAATAATTCTCCATTTGTTCGGCCATCAATAGAAACGAATGTAAAATATCTTCTTCTTTATCAGGATCTGTTAGAATACGTAAAGGATGGTGCGCACGGTAGGAATCCCAAATCCAATCATCGGTATAAAAATCACGCGCTTTATCGTCATGGACTTTTCCATCGAAAGCACTAAAATATCGGCCTGCTTCAGAAATACAAACCGGTCTTTCATAAGTACGATAGAGTGACGTGTAAAATACCGTTTTATCATCGATACTGCCTCCTTTTACGGCAATTTTTCCAAGGGCTTCATTCCATATATTTTTACCTTCTGTTTGTAAGTTTGTTACCGATTTTTTATCAACTTCACGAATCATGTTGTGCTTAGCCTGTTGCACATCGATAAAAGAAATACCATAATTTATAGCGATTGTCCGTTTTCCTTTTTGATATTTTAAAACCAAGAAAGCATTGTTTCCGCTTGCACCTGTTCCTTCAATTAACCCATTATTGCTGAATGTTAAAATAGATTCTGGGTTTTGCTCAGGTTCTAAATAAATATATACTTTGGTATTATTGGCTAGGTTTTGGTAACCAGAAATAGCCTTTCCGTCCCAGCTTATTTCGCCGTTGCGGGAATTGATTATAAGATAGGAATTTAGATTATTTTCAAACGCTAATTCATAACGGGCTGCTTGATGTGACAAACCATAATTTACTGAAATCTGTTGGTCGTCCAAATAAACAGCATAAGAGTAAGGCGTCGATTTTTCTAAATCATAACTGTAATCTATAATGGGTTTTAAGTCGCTTTCTGAACCTTGAAACGGACTTAAGTTAAACGCCGAACTTCCACGATGGCTTGTTACTACAAGCGGCAATCCGTGCAATACATCTCCTGTATAATCACCACGTTCAGGGTAAACCCGCAACATGCTATTTGGTAAATGTATGGTTGGGAACGTAGGCACCAACATATGGCTTATGTTTCCTATATGTGTATTCACATAGTCTACAGGTGCAGGCGATTGCGAAAAAACAATGCTACTTGTTGCAAGTAAAATGATTTTTAAAAACGTTTTAAATAAATTTTTAATAATGCTCATTTGACTCATGTTGATTCTTTGTGGTTTTTTAATGGATAAAAAAACTTGATGTTATGTGTTTTTTCAGGTTGAGCTTTAATAATCTTTTTCAATAAGTCTTTATAGGCACTCAACTTTTAAAGATTTCACAAAAAAAACTATAAAGCAATCCGTTTTCCGGTTTTCGCCGATTTTTTTGCCGCTTGTAAAATCTCGACTACGATAAGATTGTTTTCAAGAGAGGAAAGGTCATTGGTCGTATCGGTTTTTCCATCAATGGCATTTTTTAAATAGACCAAATAATTACTGTAATAACTAGCTTTCATTTCGACAGCTTGTGCGTCTGTGGCTTTTTTATTTTCAAGCAAGGTGTTCCCGTTTGCGGCATGATAAGATTTGTTTTCGCCAAACACTTCAAGATCTTTAATGCTGTATGACCAATTCCACGAGGCTTCAATAATACCAGTTGCATTTTCATATTCCAGAATAATAGTGGCATCATCATCTACTTTTGGATAGATTTCTGGTTTAAAATTTCTGGTCACGGCAGTAACGGCTTTGGGCTTTTTGCCGTTTTGTAACCAAGTCATTAAATTGGCACCATAACAACCAAAATCTACAATGGCGCCCCCTCCATTTTTTATGGGGTCTGTCAACCAGCTTAAAAATTCCTTGCTGCACCCAATTTCTTTGGGACCTTGGTGGCCATCTTTGGTAATCATTTTTTTAATGTTTCCAAAACCGGCTAATGAAACTTTATCTTTTAAAGTTTGATTGCTTCCGTACCAAGTAGTTTCAAAATTCGTGAGCAACAGGGTATTGTTTTTACGGGATAGTTTTGCCATTTCCTGGGCATCTTTTAAGGTGGTTGCCAAGGGTTTTTCAACCATCAAGGGAATTTTTAAAGGCAGACTAACCCTAGCTACATCAATATGTTCAGAAATGGGATTGTATGCCAAAACAGCATCGGGCTTTGTGTTTTTTAGTAAGGTTTTTAACTCACTAAAGAATAAGTTGCTGGGTACATTATATGAGTTTTGATAGCGTTCTATTAATTCTTGATCGGTTTCTACAATTCCTAAAAGGATTATTTTTTTTTGTTTGTACTCATGCATGATGCCATGGGCATGATCGTGACTTAATCCTACTACAACAACTTTTAAAAGGTCTTGACTATAGATTTCAGCACAAAAAAAGAACAAAATAAGGATGAGTGTTTTTTTCATTTTTTAGATGTTTAAATTATAGGATTAAAGTGCGTTTAATTCATTTAATGATAAATTTGGAATATTTTTTATAATCCTATTTAGACAGATTTTTCCAAGAAGTCACTTTCAGTATTTTTTCAAAAATGGCATTGTTCTCATATATTCCAGTAAATTCCTCAGAACCTGGTCCATAAGCAAAAACAGGTATTAAAGTGGCAGAGTGTCCTCCTGTAGAAAAAGTAGGGCCAATTTCACTATAATCACTATACTCGCTGCCATTAGCTCTCTTTTTCTTTTTAGCGGCCAAGGTAAATCCACCTGTTTCGTGATCGGAAGTAACAATGACCAAGGTATTGCCATCTTTTTCAGCAAAATCTAAAACTTTCCCAATGGTATCGTCAAAATCATTGATTTCTGAAATTAAATAGGACGCATTATTTGAATGTCCGCCCCAATCTATTTGAGAACCTTCGGACATAATGAAAAAACCATCATTATCTTTACTTAAAAATTGAATACCAAGTTGTGTTGCTTTTGAAAGAAAATCGCCTCTGCCTGCTTCCATGGTTGGCATGGCTTCTTTATTCAACAAAAAACCTGCTTTTTTACTGGATTTAATGGTTGAAAAACCACCCAGTTCGGTTGTATTCATATTGAATTGTTTTTCTTTTAAAGTAGCTAATAAATCTTGTCCATCTTTGCGCTTGTTAAAATATTTTAATCCGCCACCCGCAAAAAAATCGACATCAGATTGTGTTACTTGAAAGGCTATTTCCTCTTCAGATCCTCTGCTAAATGTGTGTGATAAAAAGCATGCTGGTGTGGCATGCGTTATTGAAGACGTGGCGATAATTCCTGTTTTGATATGATTTAAAGCCGCTATTTCCACTAAATTTTTTACGCTTGTGGAATCATCTGCAACACCAATGGCCCCATTGTAGGTTTTTACGCCGCAGGCAAAGGCCGTTGCCCCTGCGGCAGAATCTGTAACATCTTGTTGAGAAGACGAGGTGTTTATCAAACCTATATTTTTAAATCGCGTGTAATTTGGTACGGCATCTTTAAAATAGAAAGTAGATGAAATTTGTGATAAGCCTGTACCATCGCTAATTAAAAGAATAACGTTTTTAGGGGCTTTTGAGATAGCAACATCTTTGCTCTCAATAGTGGTCGATTTACATGAAAATAAGCTAAATACAACGAAAGGAATAATAATTTTTTTTAAAGTCATGATTTTTTAATTTGATGTTTCAATGTCTGTTATAAATGGGTTTTCAATACCCCATTTGGTATTTGGAATGGCTGATGTATCAATAATTAATTTGCCTCCTTTTACAATATCTTCATGGCGCAACCAATTTTGGTTTAAAGATTTACCATTTAAAGTAGCAGATTGTATATAAAAATGATCTTTATGATAGTTTTTAACTTCAATTTCAAATGTTTTGCCATTTGGATAATCGATGATTACTTTTTTAAATATGGGCGCCGTTAGGTAATAAACTGGAGTTCCAATATTTACAGGCGACAAACCAATACTTCTCATAACGAACCAAGATGACATGGTGCCGGCATCATCATCCATGGTCCTAAGATACGCTTTTGGTTGGTTTTTATAGATGCGACCCACATAAGGATCGACGCCTTTACTGTTATCATTAAAATAATTTTGAACCACGGTATCTAATAATATATTTCTAAATAGTTTTTGCGATTTCCATGGTTGATCAGTGGCGTTATAAAGCCCGGGAACTTGTAAATCGGGTTGATTGGCGTGGTTGTAATTGTTTTCTTCAAAAAATTGATCCAATTCTTTTATAAATTGGTTTTCACCACCAATTAAGTTTTTAAGTCCTTTAATATCAAAAGGAACAAACCACCGGTATTGCCAGATGGTACCTTGGTATAAGCCTCTAGCTTGCATGCGGTCTACATCATTTTTAGTAAGATCGGCAAAATCTTTTTTCCAATAATTTTTATAATCTAAAGATTTGGTATAATATGTTTTTGCTAATTCGTCATCTTTTAAAACTTTCATTATTTTTGATGCCGCAAAAAGATCATACGAAGATTCTAAAGCTTTATCTGGCGCACCAAAATTCAACCTGTTCACTTCAGCAATTATGGAATCTTTGATAGGAGCAAAATCTACAGGGTAATTTTTTTTATAAGCGTCCAATAATACGACCAATGCATGTTCTGTACGCACGGTAGGAGAGGGCTCATGCTTTGTAGCCCAATCTTTTTTTCCGTATTTATAAAGATTTGCAATCGATTTTGAAATATCCCCAAATTTATCAGGAAATAATAGTGATATCATGGGCAGTTGTTCTCTATAATTGTCCCAGATTGCCCATCCATTATATACTTTAAAATCCGCTTTTTGCACGGTGCCGTTTATGGCAGAGTAGGTACCATCTGCTTCACTTATTTTGTAAGGCGATTGCAAACCTCTGTATAGAAGCGAATAGAATAAATCTTCCCGATCCTCCTCGCCTTGAACATTAACTTGTGATAACAGTAAATTCCATTCTTTATTAGAATCTTCTTTTATAGAATTCAAATCGGTTTCAACAAGTTTATTTTTGGCATACTTAATGCTTACGGAAGACAGTCCAATCTTTACAAGCGCTTTTTCTGTATTTTTATTTAAAGACACATAATATTGATGTTCATTTAATTTTTCGAATGTATTCAAATTTGAAAATTCCAAAGCATAATAGATTCTATAAACACCACCATGACAGGTGGTATAAGTGTCTATCCAACCTGAAATTACGTCTTTGTCAATGGTGTGTTCTTCAGAAATAAACCTATTGGCAAGTGCAAAAGAAAGATCCACAAACAATCCATTTTCATTGATGCTTTTTGGAAAAGTATATTGTTCTATTCCAAAATTATGGCTCACGCTCATGGCTGCATGTATGCCGTTTTCAAAGGAAACTTCATAAAAACCGGGACTTGCATGTTGTTTTGATTTCAGTAATAAAGTATTAACCTCTTTGTCAATAATAGGTTTTATAAGAATATTGCCTCCGCTTCCGGTGCAACCGACACCTTCTAAATGCGTGTGCGTAAATCCTTGATATTTTTTCGAATAATACTCATAACCTGTATGGGTATGCGTATATGTTTGCGGCCCAATGCTTAACATGTTAAATGGGGAAGAAGCAGAGGGCGACATTTGCCCATGGTCGCCAGAAGTTCCTAAAAAAACATTTACTTTTTTTGTAATATTGGACTTTGTTTGGCCCAAAAGACTATGGTTATAGCCACTAAAAAAAAATAGGACAGTATAAAGGATAAATGTTTTTTTAATCAAATGCATTGTTTTAAAATCGCAATTATTCATTTCTATTTTACTTAAACTGAATGTTATATTTAGATATTGGTAAAAATAATAGGCAGTAATTGTTACCAATTAATTTCCACAAAAATCCCCTCATTACTATTTTCAAATTCTAACCATAGTGTATGGGTTTCAGCATCCCAAGTACTTTTATTGCTGGTAATTATTCTTTCTGATGAATCAGAAAGTTTGGTTTCCAGAGGTTTCTTGGGAAGTAATATTCGCATCACATTTGTTGTGCTTAATGGACTTTTAGCCACGAATGAGTAACTGCTGCTTGTTGCGTTCTCATCATAAATTCTAGCTGCGGAAGCCAATACTTTTGGCTCATTTTTGTTTTTAATGGTACTTAAATCATATAAAAATGCTTGTGTGTTTGGTGCCACGATTTTTTCTTTTATTACAGGTAATGTTGGATCGAATAAATCAATAGCAGGGCCAGTAATAACAAATGGCGCATCAGAAGTGCTTTCATCCATTACAGATACTATTTTATAAGGGCCTCTTTGTAGATAAAGACTGTTTTTCAATTCTAATTCTTTACCATTGGTAGCTTTGTTGTAAGCTGTTTTTATAACATTCAAATACTCCATGTCCCCGTTGGAATTTAGGACAAACTCTTTAGGGTTTTCCTTTAATACAGCGATGTTTCCTTTTCCTATATTAAATGACGTGTTGGTAGCAGTAGGTTGGATATTTAGCATTTCAAATAAATGTTCAGAAGGTGCATTGTATTTGTTTTCACCGCTATTCCACCATTCTGTTACTGTTTGATAAGGATCATCGTCACCACCCACATATACTAAAAAACCGCCGTTAGCCACCCATTTTTTCAATTCCTCATGCACTTTTGAATTTGTGGGTTTCATATTGGAATAACTCATGACCAAAATCTTGATATCTTTCAGTGTAGCTTCGTAGCTTAGGTTTTCCATGTGTACTGTTTGTACTGGAATGCCGCGTTTTACTAAAGGTAAAGTCTGACCATAGAAATTTGAAAACTGGGGGTCTTCAAATCCGTTATGCGTTGGAAAGCGTTGAAACATTAAAGAGTTTCCCATTAAAACGCCTATTTCATTATTTCCACTTACCATATTGCTTGAGGTGGGCATAGTATTCAATGCATTGATCATGATCTGCATTTGTGTGCTATAAGGCCTTGGAATCAAAATTCTTTCATTGCTATTGGCTACTTGATAAGGTTTTGTGTAAATACGTTCTGGCCAAGGCATGACTTCATAATTTGAAATACCGGGATAAAGTAATTGCGCAGTAAATGTAGCTTCGTAATTTTTCTTGTAATCTTCCCAGGTTTTCCTTCTGTCTTCAATAGGATCTGTTAGAAAAAAAAGTTTTCTGTTTGTTGGTGCCGTCATTGAAACCATAGAACCATATTCTAAAAAAGCATTTTCAAAGGTGCGTTCTTTTAATATGCCATTAAAATGGGTGGGTTCTCTGGAAGTCCCTGTCCATACTTGTGCTATGTACCCATCAATACTTGGCAAAGAGGCTAAGCTTGCTTCTGGGCTTACAATTTGCCATGAAGAATAATTTACCAATGAATGGGTTGGGATGTATACTTTCACGTCCAAACCTTTGGTTTTCCCATATTCTTTAGCGTAGATAGATACTTCTTTTACGGCATTGTAATAGAGTTCATATTTTAATTTACTTGATAGATAAGTGTTTTCAGGAGATTCATGTTGGGGTTTCCATGAGAAGCCATAATATTTTTGCCATTCATCTTTAAAGGCACTACTATAACCGGATCGTGACCAAAACTCTGGTTCTTCAAGGTATATAGCGCTAATGCCAGTATCAATCACTCTTTCTATTACAGTTTGTTTTATATACGCTATAAAATCGGAAGTAGGTACAATGTATGGTACGTTGTGTCCGTGCCAGATGGTATCGCCATTTTTTTGGACTTGACCTTCGCCCAAATGGTTTTTGCCATCCCATTTGCCTAAAAAATAATCTTGGTAAGACCCCCAAGCTATTCCAGTCATAAAATATGTTTTATAGCCGTGGTCTTGCCAAGATTTTACCCGTTCTTCAAACGATATTTTCTGTTTTCCATCTGATGGATTCCCATTGACGCCATAAATAATAGCAGCATCGGAACGAATATCAATTTCAGGCATCCAGACACTACTGGTCTGGAATACTGTTTTTACATTTTCGTTTTTAACTTCTGACTCTTTATTTGCTTTTTGGTCTTCACAACTTAGGATAAGTGCAAAAGAGATCAGTAAAAAGTATGGGCTTCTCATTGGATTTTATTGCTGATTTATTTTCCTTTAACTTTTAAAAGTTTAATAAAATAACCTCCCACAACAGAACGTGCTTTAAAATTCATACGTCTGGCATCGGTAGTTTCATGCCAATCGCTAATTGGAACTCTATCAGGGGTCTCGTTGGCATATTTCCACATAGGATTGATCAAAGCATTAAAATCGGCTTCATTTTTTGTTAATGTCCAAAAAACCCAATCAGATTTGGTATAGGTTTTTCTACTATCCAATGGTAAACCATATTTGTTTTGCATGGTTAGGTAAAACGCTATTTCTTTTTCCGCAACAGATTTTGGGAATACGTTCAAATCCAGTATCTCGTCCCAAACCAGATTGTATTTTTGGCTCCACGTGCCTTTAGCTTCAAAGGCTAAATTGAAATGGTCGCCTTCTTCATCAATTTTTATCCAATTTTTTGCCATTTTTTTAGCTGCGGAGATATACTTTTTTTCTGTGGATTTATCACCTAACATGCCCGCAAGTTTTCCATAAGAAGCAATGCCTAAAATGGCTTTAATGGAGAGGTTGGCATTGCGTGCCAAATGGCCGGCAAAATCATCTGTTGATAATTGATTTTCTGGATCAAAACCAGCTTCCAT
>CAXBNH010000036.1:0-14489 GCA_963976905.1 uncultured Algibacter sp. | reverse complement strand
TTTGTAATCGGCAGTGGCCGTAATCCCATATTGGTATCTCCTTGAATCATTTCCTATAATACGCTGGTCACCTGGGTCTTCCAAAGTATTATTACCTCGCCATATTTGTCCGTCTCCGTTAAGATCAACATATCTAACATCCCCAGGATTTGGGTCTACATTTCTAAATGGCGCTATACCATCTAAAAGTGTTCCTCCTCTAAGATTAGCATTAAGAGATCCTGGTTCAAAATCATCCACTGTAAAAAATCCATCCGTGGTATAACCCCAAATTTCTCCAATAGTTTTACCCACATAGTATGAGTTAATAAGACCTGATTCATTATTATATTTAGTAATCTTCGTTTGAGAATCAAAAACATTAAAGCCTAAGCTATATTTAAAGTCTCCTATGTTATCTTTAAAGATAACACTCAGTTCCCAACCTTTAGTAGAAAGATCAGCTACATTGTTCAACGGAGCACTTCCCCCAAGTACCGCTGGCAGTTCTGCGCCAGGCGCCAACATATCAAGTGTTTCTCTTTCATACCAATCAAAGGTTGTTTGCAACCTGTTATCAAAAAATCCAAGATCTACTCCAAAATCTAGAGTTCTCACTGTTTCCCATGTAAAAGAATCACTCACCAAATTTGGAGACTTTATGCTAACACCAAGTGCTCCCGTTTGTGTATTAATCCAATTGGTTTCATACGGGTTCATTGTTGGCAAATACGCATAATTATTCACATCCTGATTGCCAATTTCCCCGTAAGACACACGTAATTTAAAGTTTGATAGAACCGGCTTAAGTGTACTCATAAAATCCTCCTCGGACACCCTCCAAGCAGCACTGGCTGATGGAAAATAACCAAATCGTTTCCCTTTTGCAAATCTTGAAGAACCGTCATAACGTCCATTCAACTCAAAAAGATATTTATCTTTGTATGAATAGTTAAATCTAGAGAAAAAACCTACCACACCATAGTCGGAATAAAAGTCAGAGGCATTAACAAGTCCAATACCAGTGCTTAAACCCGGTAAATCTGGTGAAACAAGAAATTGTCTATCTGCATCAAACCGTTTTAATTGGTTATATTCCTGATTATACCCCACTAAAAGTTTAAAATTGTGATTCCCTAGATCCTTACCAAAACTTCCATAAAGATTTAAAGCATTGTAGGTTTCTCTTCCATTTGAGGCAAAATAACTTGAGCTATTAGGGTTGTATTCTGAATAATCAAATGTTACAGGGTGAATAAACCCAGGTGTATATGAAGGTCTTTCTCTATTATTAACAGAATTTTGATATGTATATTCTGCAATTACCGAAAAGTCATCAGTAAAATCATAAGTCAACTTACCAAACAATCTAATAACTTGATCGTATGCTTTAGTTACTGGAGATAAAAGCACTCTATTAGCAGGTGTACCATAAGGTGCTAGTTCTCCTGATTCTAACATACCATATCCTGAAGGCACCATTGAAGGTTGGTTAATTGCATCTTTATATAGCTGGTTCCAATTTCCACTTACAGGATCTTTTCTCAAGGCATTTTTATACAATGAATTCATCGTAAAATTCAACTTTGACGTTAAGTCTGTTGAAATATTGGTGTTAAGGTTGTATCTTCTATAGGTATCTTTATCACCAGCCATAATACCATCTTCATCCGTAACCCCAAAAGACACTCTATAGGTGGTTGATTCAGACCCTCCATTTATTGAAAGATTATGTAATTGTTGAAAACCTGATTGATTTAAAAAATCACTTATCATATCAGAACCACGTACTACATAATTTAAACCTGCATCTGATGTTATAATTCCATCTGGATATGCCGAAGGATTAGCTTCATATTGATCAATATAACCCAACCAAGTATCTACATCTTGTCCACTCCAAAAATCGTCTTGCCCCCAATCTTTAAGAGCGGTTAAAAACTCCCTAGGAGACGCTTTCTCTAAAATAGTACTGGCTTTATTCCATCCAATGGTACTGGAGTAATTAAATGTTGGCGCTTGATTTTTTTTACCTTTTTTAGTTGTGATTAGTACCACACCAAATGCTGCTCTTGCCCCATAAATTGAAGCAGATGATGCATCTTTTAAAACAGACACACTCTCAATGTCCCTAGGATTGATGTCATTCAAATCCATAGGAACATTATCTACTAAAACAAGAGGCTCACCACCGTTAATGGATTCAAATCCTCTTATATTAATATCTACATCTTGTCCTGGTTGTCCTGAACCGTAGGTTATTTGAAGACCAGGAACGCTTCCTTGAAGGGCTTTACCTGCATCACTAACAGGTCTATCTCCTAAAACCTCATCCATTTTTACAGAGCTTACTGCTCCTGTTAAGTTTACTTTTTTCTGAGTACCATAACCAACCACAACAACCTCATCTAAGCTAGAAGCATTTTCGGTTAAAACAACATCTATATTACTTTGACCAGCAACAGAAACTTCTTTGGTAAAATAACCTATATAAGATATAACAAGTACTGCATTTTCATTAGATACATCTAAAGAAAACTTACCATCAAAATCTGTTTGGGTACCGTTAGTCGTTCCTTTTTCTAAAATGTTAGCACCAGGCAACACCATTCCATTAACGTCTGAAATTTTTCCTGAAATACTGTACTGAGGCTGCTCAAAGTGCTCTATCTTATTATCCTCTGGAGGCGAACTTGCCTTTATTAAACCCTCCTTTGGTTTTAAAATTATTTGCTTCTTATTAAACACATAACTTACCCCTGAACCTTTAAAAATTTGATCTAAAACCTCCAATAAAGGCGTTTTCAGTACCTTTATTGATACTTCTTTACTGGTATCGATTTTATTGTTATCATAAAGAAACTTAAAACCAGTCTGTGACTCAATATTTTCTAAAACTTTCTGAATCTTAACTTTTTCTAAATTCATAGAAATTTTAGCCTTTTGAGCATAGCCATTAGCTTGTACAGTTAATATAGAAGTAAATAAAAGTAGCACAGTTAATTTCATTGCTAGATTAATTCTAAACGAATGTGACTTGAACAAGCCAATTCTATTATTATTTTTCATATTTTTGATAATGTTTTAGTTGACTATTTAGTATAGTTAATTAATAATTCTCGGGGAATGGTTGGACATTTCCCGATTTTTTTTAAATAGTAATTACCGAATTTTCGGTATTCATAATATTTTAGTTTGTTTTATCCATAGGCATTTCTATTAATTTAGTTAGTTGATTTTATTTCAAGTTTTGGAGGATAAATTGTTATATTATTTTCCTCAATTTTATAATCGAAAATAGTTTCTTGCTGAAATGATTTTAATACATCTTCTATAGTCTCTATATCAAATCTAGCTGTGAACATTCTAGTATTCATATCTTCATATTTATTAACAATCTTAACATTATACTTTCTTTCAAGCTTTCTTATAATATTTTTAAAAAGCATTTCATTTATTACTAATTTGCCTTCTATCCAACTTGTATATAAATCTGTATCTACTGCTTCAAGAACTACTTTATCATTAACTTTCCCCCATTCGGCCTTATAACCTGGTTTCATTATAGTTGCTACACTTTCATTATATACTTCTTCAGAATTGTAAAGACTTACGGAGCCTTCCACTAACACAGTATTTATATTTGCATCTTCTGGGTAGGCTGATACATTGAATTTTGTGCCCAAAACTTTTAAATCCATTTCACCACTTGTAAGTATAAATGGGTGCTTCTTATCTTTATGGACTTCAAAATATGCCTCTCCAGTTAAATAAACTTGCCGGTTCTGACCTTCAATGAATTTTACAGGATACTTAAGTGATGATCCTGCATTTAAATATACTTTGGTTTGGTCTGATAATATAATGGTGAATATTTTACCATATGGAACATTTAAAGTGTTATATGAAAGTGTTTGAGTTTTTAATGCATCTGAATACGCTATTTGACTCCCATTCTGTGTACCCAAAATGTTCCCACTAGCTCCCACGATATTCTGCTGTCCCTCTGAAGGAATTATCAAAACATCTCCATTTTCCAATTGCAAGGTTATGGAATCATTAATCTCAACAGGGGCAGCTGATTGATTCCCATACTTCCAAGCTCCATAACTAAATAATGCAACACCGACAAAAATAGCAGCATACTTATATAAGATATTGCTACGCATATTTTTTTCATTTCTTCGCTTCACTTGAATCGCCTTATTTATCACTTGTAACCATTCTTGCTCTAAATCAAATTCAGAAACATCTTTTAAATCATGCCCCTCTTTCACTAAAGTTTCAAGACGATTAAACATTGATCTGTTTTCACTTGAACTTAATATCCAACTATTAAATGCACTTTTTTCTTCTATAGAAACATGCTGTTTTTTTAATATTTTTATTATGATTTGGGAAATATCCATTACTACATTTTTTAAGATAGGGTGATGTTAAATGTGTCTCTTAATTATTAAGACACAAAAAAAAGAAATAGGGTGATGTATAAATTGTTAAAAATCCATTATTAGCTATAAATAATAAAAATTAAGAGTTATAAAATAGGCTATTACAAATTTAACTCTTAAAATTTCATATGTCTTTTTCATATGAGTTTTCACAGGATTCTTTCAAATCCCAAATGATTTAACTACACTTTTCTTATTTGCAGCTTTAATGAATAATTCACTAGAATGCATATTGCTGTTGCTTGGTAACATTAACTTTTTTAAGAACTTAGTGTCATTTGTCGCTTTACACCAATCTATCAGCTTTTGGCGGCAATCGTCAATCGCTTCCAAATATTCTTTAGATTTAATGAGATTATTCAATTCATAAGGATCCTTTTCAAGGTCAAAAAACTGCTCTCTGTTTTTACCCCAATGATAAATCACATATTTATATTTTTTTGCAACTAAGGCCCTTCCCATAGTACCATAGGCATTCTTTCCTTCAAATTTTGTTTCAACAACTATAAATTCTTGATCTTTACTCTCTCCCACCCCCTCTATAATAGGTTTAATGCTTTTTCCTAATAAATCATTGAAAACTGAAACACCTGCATAATCGCAAATAGTCGGATACAAATCCAATCCATTAGAAATCAACGTGTTACTTGATTTGTTTTTTAACATATTATTACCTTTGTAATTCACAATAAAAGGGACTTTTATGCTTTCTTGAAACAGGGCTGTTTTTTGGTTCCAACCGTGTGATGCATTACCGTCTCCATGATCACTGGTAAAAATAATCACCGTATTGTCCCGTAATCCTAAATTATCAATTGCATCTACAATTTTTCCAATTTCATAATCTACTTTTTCTACTAATCTGTAATACGCATACCTGTATTGCCGCCAATCTGTTTCTGTATAATTCTTAGTAGGATATAATTTTACCTCAGCACCCTGCTCTAACTGCAAGGCTTCTGGAAATGTCTTAGACCTTTTGAAATTCACAGGCAATTCAGGTGTCTCTTCCAATGAAACAGTTGCAATGTTGCCATAAGGCAAAGGTTCATTTCTGGCCCATTCGCAAATATTATGTGGATTATCAAAAGACGCCACCAAAAAAAAAGGTTGAGAATTCTGTTTTCTTGATTTTAAATAATCAATACACATTTCAGCTAAAGGCATATCACCAAATCCTGAAATTTTATCGAAGCCATTGCCATCGGGCATTTCAATTTCGTGCGCATGCCACTTACCTCCATAAGCACAAGCATATCCTGCGTTTTTCAACTTGACACCCAAACCGTTTTGTTTATCTTTAATAGACATGACATTATCGCCCTTCTCATTTGAATTTACCTTAACTTCATGTGGCATTTTTCCGGTAAAAATACTAGATCGTGAAGGCACACATAACGGAAAAGTGACATAGGCATTATCAAAGCGGACTCCAGTATTTGCTAACTTGTCTAAGTTTGGGGTTTTCAGATTAGTATTCCCTACAATGCTTAAGGCCTCTGCTTGATGCTGATCGGTCATAATCAAAACAATGTTTGGTCTATCTTGATTTGAAAGTTCTATTTGTTGAGGATTGCTATATTTTTCTTTTTCATTACAAGATGAAAACACAATGCCGATTGAAAACAGAATCGAAATTATACTCTTTTGATTTTTCATAAATTTATAGTCTAATTATTTATCGAATTTAGGGGTGTCCTAAAAAGAGAAAGCCTACACATCAAAGCTAATTGATATTAATAATTTGAAATTTTTATTTTAATCAATTAACTATGTATAACCATCTATTAATTCATCCATAGCACATCTAAGGACATATCTACTTAGAAACAAGAATAGCAAAACACCCCCTATCAATAATTATTTTTCTTATACGTATTTTCATATATGATTTAATATTTCATATCTTAATTAATTTCATGGCTATCCAATAATTTAGCAAATAAAACCAAATATAAATCCGAGAGGATTTTCGTAAAAAGACAAGTTTGAATATAGGTTTTCATCAATGAATTGAAAAACTCGGTTAATTTGATTTTAATAATCAACTTGTATTTAAATATCTGTATTTTTATATACTCTACAACAACACATCCTTTACAACAAGTCAATATTGTCTTTGCTATAAGATATGTTTATAAAAACAATCTTTATAAATCTAAGACACAAAAAAAAAGAATAGGGTGGTGTCAACTAATTGTTTAGACTTAAAAATAAGTAAATGATAAAAACAAGAGTTATAAAATAAGCATTTCCCAATTTAACTCTTAAAATTTTATAAGCCTTTTTCATGTGAGATTTTACAGTATTCTCTGAAATCCCTAAAGATTTGGCGGCACTCTTATACTTATGACCATCTAGTGCACAAAGTTCAAAAACTTTTCTAGACTGTTCGGGCAAATGACTTATAGCTTCATTTAACTTTAAATTCAAATTAGGATCTGTAGCATTTTCTGGTTCTGTTTCTTGTACTAAAAAAATAGTTTCATCAAGCGAGGTTAGGTTTTGAGAGCGAGTAACGTAATTCAAACTCGCATTTATTACAGATCTCTTTAAATAATGTTTCAAGATTAGAATTTCTTCTAATTTTGAATTTGTCAATATTTTAACAAACACATCCTGCACGATATCTTGAGCCTGTGCCCATGACTTCGTATAACTATAAGAAAGCAGACAAAACTCTTTATAATGCGCTTTGAAAACCAACTCTACTTTATGCTGTGATTGCTTTTTCAAGTTATTTAAAATTGAAATTTTATGATATAAACAGTCTCTTAATTAGATTTAAAAATAGTTTATAACCTTATTTTGTAGTTAAATTTAATAAAAAAACTATGAACAATCATTGTAAATTAATAAAACACTAATTTATAAAATACCCCTCCTTAACATTCCTATTTCTTAAATTTAACCTTAGATTTTCTAAAAAAACAGAAATGCAAAAAAACACTCAAAATGAATATAGTAATTATAGATCCCCCAAAATATGCATGTTTGTTGAGCAAGTGAAAACCTTCTTTAGATATTAAAATATAGGTAATAGAAACCATTGTCATAAATACTGCTGGAATTAAAGAAATCCAATATTTCTTGTTCTCAGAAAAAAGATAAACCGTAACCGCCCATAAAACAATAGTAGCAAGAGTTTGATTGCACCAAGCAAAATAACGCCAAATAATCCCAAAGTCAATTTGGGTTAATATAAGAGCAACAACGAATAATGGAAGACTTATATAAACTCTTTTATAAACACTTTTTTGACTTATCATGAATACGTCGGCAACTATCAACCTTGCCGATCTAAAAGCAGTATCGCCAGAAGTTATAGGTGCGATTACAATACCTAAAACAGCTAAAATACTACCTATCCCCCCAAGCATATTCAATGAAATCTCATTAGCTGCCCAAGCCGCATTATTGCCGTTTTTTAGCATAACTTCATTTAAGTCATCTACACCACCAAAAAAAGCCATAGCAGCTGCAGCCCAAATTAAGGCAACTATACCTTCTGTAATCATTGCCCCATAAAATATTTTTCGCCCCAATAACTCAGACTTCATGCACCTTGCCATTAAAGGAGATTGAGTAGCATGAAATCCTGATATAGCGCCACAAGCAATGGTAACAAACAAAATGGGAAATAATGGTGTATTTTTTGGGTTTGATGTCATATTCCGAATATTAGAAGGTATTAATTCTGGGATATTATATGATCCAGAAAACAAAGCCACTAATAATCCAATAGCCATAATTAACATGGCAAAGCCAAAAGCGGGATACAATTTACTTATTAGCCTATCAATTGGTAATACGGTGGACATCAAATAATAAATTAAGATAACAACCACCCAAATCCAAACCCCAAAGGCACTATCAGTCATACCATCAATAATTTTAGCAGGTCCCATTAAAAAGACCGTACCTACAAACACTAACAACATAACAGTAAAAACCCTCATGAGCTGTTTTGTTGAATTGCCAAGATAGACACCAACAACCTCACTAATGCTCAAGCCATCATGCCTCAACGATAACATACCTGAAAAGTAATCATGTACGCCTCCAGCAAAAATACTGCCCAAAACAATCCATAAAAAGGCTGAGGGACCAAACATTGCTCCCGAAATAGCTCCAAAAATAGGACCAAGACCTACAATATTTAAAAATTGAATTAAGAAAATACGCCATGCAGGAAGCGGCTCAAAATCAACACCATCACGCAATCGTATGGCTGCCGTTTCTTTATTTCCATCAATACCAAATACTCTTTCCACGAATTTACCATATATAAAATACCCCACAAACAAAGCAGCTATTGATACAATAAATGAAATCATTTTAAATTCCTTTGATTAATTATTTTAAACTTATAATGTGATCCTTTCAACATAATCCCCTTTCATTTATATCATATTCTTATAATCTATCACGTAGAGTAATCGATTACCTTGTTGGCAAATATATATTTTTTTAAATAAACATGGATAAGCTCTTTCAGTAAAAATCATCCTTTCTTAGAAAATTGGCATTAGATTAGGGCTTTTAAAACCTCCTTCATAAAACAAATTTTTGTTGATTCTCTTAATTAACTAACTTTCTTCCTACTATTGATATTTAACATATTTTTTGCAACATTTCTTGGAATTTCCTAATTAGAAACTCTAAACCATTCAAAAAGCCCAAACAATATGCTCAATTAGGTTTTATGTATGTATTACCTAATTATTGCGGAAAAGGAAATAATAAAAAATTATTGAACGTTTAATAGAAAATATTTAAAAAATATAGTTCCAAAACAACAAACTCACTGCATCGTTTCTATAAGTATAAATATCATAAAAACGTGCAAGTTACTAGACCTAACCATGTTTATATGTATGATATTACTTAAATCTGAACCATAGAAGGTTTGAAATTTTTCTTCTGAAAGATTTTTAAATGTACCATAAGCCCAGTCAGACATTTTTACAACAACCGTTTTAGCCAATTCATTATCACAAAGTAAATAAGCGTTAATCAAACCATCCCAAACTTTATGCAACATATACCATGGCACCCAACCACCATTCAAATCAAAACCGGAAGACTTTATATTTCCAGCTGCTACCTCTTTCCATATCCTATCTTCATCTGGAATACCACCAACATAGCCCGTACCCCTAGCGCTTGGCAAGCAGCCAATTCATCTACCACATAGTTAACTTTATCCAGAAATTCCGCTTCCCCCAGAAGCTGCATACATCAATGCACAAGCAGACAAATAATGCCCAAGCATATGTGATGAATTCTCTTCCCACCCACCATATAAAGCTGCTTTAGGCTCTAAACCTGAGTTTTTTAACCACCTATGGAGCAAACGATCGGCATCCAAACTCAACAAGTACTTTGCATTAAGCTTCATGGCTTTATCAAATAAGCTTCCTTCTGAAAGATGAACATCTTTTAATTCAAATGGAACTGCATCCAATTTTACTTTTGGCATTATCACATATTTACTTGACCCCTGACTAAAGCCACTACTAAAAACCAAGGCACTTATTACAAACAACAAATTGCGGACAGTTTTCATTTTATTCAAAAATTTTAAGTGTTTATGTTAGACTTGTAAATTTATGTAATAGGTATTCGGATTTTTGCTTTTAATTATCAAATGCTAATACGATAACACCTTTTTTTCCTCTAATGTTAAAAAACAATCCAGATGTCTGCTTATTGATTAAATATGGGTTTTCATGTTTAGAAGATGGATGACTTATTTTTTATAAAATTCAATTTCATATATACCGCTAAATTTTTTTGGTTTATGCAGCATAACAAGCCTTATTTTATTTGTTTCAATTTCCTTAAACTTTACAATGTTCAATGCATTACCTATGGTTTTTTCAGGCACAGACCTTTGGTTTTTTACTTTCTCCCAGGATTTGCCATTCCAAAACTCTAACGTCATTTGATTAGGCGGAAAAATATTTGAAGCATCCTCATAAAAATATATATGAGCGGTATTCATTAGCTTTTTCTGTTCAAAATCTATTTGTACCCAATCAGATTTATTGGGAGATTCAAAAGCCGTCCACCGACCATTTGGATTTATTAAACCATCTATAACGGCATTAACAGTATCAAAACGCGATGTATAAGACGCTGAAGCCTTTCCATTGTTTTTTTTATTTTCTGCTGCTTTTATAATTGGATGAGATATAGGGAAACAAGCCTCGCCCCAAGTTTCAATTTCACTAATTGCTACATTGTAGTTTTTTTGAGGTGTAAGCAAAACTCTTATTTTACTAGCTTTTAATCCATTTACGGCAATTGCATTAGCCCTTCTTCCCATTGGTTCATGGTACTGTCTCTTTTGATTAGGAACTTTTTTCCATGAGTTCCCATCCCAATATTCAAGGTCATAATTTTTTGGAACCTTGACTTTATCATCGTCTTCAACAAAATAAACAGCGATGGTTTGTAAGTTTCTTTCAATTCCAAAATCTATACCTGCCCAATCTTGCTTTTCTTCAGAATATATATTGCTCCATTGGTTTGTCGTAGATGTTAAATACCAATATTGGCCATCATTTATTTTACTTATAGGGTGGCTAATACCAGGAAATGACGCTATGCCTTTAGGATATATCCTATTAGAATTATTTACCGCATAATTGACTTGTTCTGATTTATTACTCTCTATTTTTATATAAGGTATATACGCTTTCAATGGTTCCACATTTGCTGATGATGCAATTGTTTTACCATTTGAAATTAATTGAAAGCCTTTTCCCTTATTGTATTTTTCTCCCGTTTTATCCCAAACCACCGTCATATCATTTCCGTGGTATTTAACATTTTCCAATATAAAATAATCCCAATTTTTTGGTACTAATGGTTTTATAAAAATGGAATCATTTGCTTGGGCTTTTATACCTATTAAATCTGCAATAACCAAATCTATATATGAAGAATGGGAATAATGCTCACTATGCCCAA
The DNA here is from genome assembly GCA_963976905.1 of uncultured Algibacter sp. Taxonomy (GTDB): domain Bacteria; phylum Bacteroidota; class Bacteroidia; order Flavobacteriales; family Flavobacteriaceae; genus Pseudalgibacter. The sequence goes on along the minus strand of CAXBNH010000036.1, from coordinate 3,081 downwards.
TGTTGTCATGCCCATCCCAAGACCCTGTATCTGGATGGAGCGCTTCTGCAATGTATGGCTTACCATTTTTTCTTTGTGTCATGGTAAATATTTTAAACATTTTTAAATAATCTTCTTTAGAAACCTCATCAATATTATAGTTATTAATGGCGTTTGCCATGGCTTTTAAAGTTTGCGATGTTGCAAAAGGCCAAGAATTACCACTCCACACACAACAGTTTTCAGATATTTTAAATAATGGATCGTTTCGCTCAACAACCGTTGGTCCAAAATCAGCATAGAAAAATTGAGGATCCATCAAAAACTTCCAAGCAGCAGCATATTTTTCGTTATCATCCACCATATTGAAATACCATGGCACATAGCCAATTAATTCCCTACCGTGCGCACTTCCCTCATACAGACCATCTTGGTAGGTAAGTGTGTTTGCCCTAATTGTATCTTTTTTGTTTACTGTTATTTCATCATTTTTAAATCTGTGAAAGAAAAAATTTCTTGACGGATCCCAGTTTTTAGATTGAAAGTTTGATTTAATAACCTCAGCTTTGTTTTTAAATTCATTTACAGTTTCCTTATCATGAATTAAATCTGCTATATGAACAATAGATTGCGCCTGAGCCCACATATATGAGTTAAGCGTTGGACGATACCCCGGAGCACCTTCAAACCATTGTGGGGTTTGCCTACTATTGATATTGGTTTCCATACCATCATGCATACCATCCCAGGCAAACATGCCTTCTTTTTCTACCCAGAATTTTTTCTCCCAATTGTAATAATCATATTTAATATCATTCAAAAGATTGGTAACAAAATTGAAATCTCTATGGACCTTATAACTTTGCCAAACAGCATCACCCACCCAATTGGTATAATTTTGCGGTTGGGCACCTGGCGTTTTAAACCAAAACTTGGTATAATCTTTCACAAATCTTGAATTTCTAAACCATCTAAAATCATAAAGTTGGTGACCTGCGGGACAGCTAATGGTACCAAATGCACCAGACCACCAGGGCCTATCAATAAATTCGGTTGAAGCATAGCCACTTTCTGGCGAGCCATATACTAAATGAATGGTTGCCAATTCCCACCTGTAATAATATGTTTTATCAATTTCCTTATCTGGCGTTTCTAAAAAAGGAATATTCTCTTTATACCATTCCCAATCTTGATTTGACCAAAAAGAGAACTTATCCAAGATTTTTTGTTTATCTAAAATATTTTGGGATTGCAAAATATTTACAAAAAAAACACCCCATACAATGGCAATGCATTTTACACTTATTGATTTGTCCATCACTTTTTTTTTCATCATTTTGTTTTCCTTAATTTTAAAATATGCTGCTTTGCTGATATAGGCAATTTGAAACCCTTGTTTTTATTTTGACGATTTATTGAAGCAGGCACCTCCGCTCCGTCAACAAAAACATCCCAATCTTCATCTGCAAACAATTGCAGTTTTGTTTGATGAGCGTTAACTACCTTGTTTTCCAATTGTATTGTTATCTCATTGTTTTTAGTTGAAAAAACAATAGGCGCATCTTTTTTAAAACCATCTCTTTCTAGAGCTAAGCCCACTTTCAAATCTTTTGAAACCACCCAAAAAGAGGTAAGCACCCCATCTTTAGGTGTTATATAAAAGGCATTGTTTTTCTCAAGCTGATTTCCCCCATAGGTAACCCATCCAAAAATGGGGTCTTCTGCTAAAATGGTTGCTGCCGTTCTAAAAATGGCGCCATTTCCTAAATCGGCTTCACCATCATAATTCCATGCCCCCCTATCATTTGTTCTTCCTTGAAGCCAAATCCTGCCATGTTTTTGAGGATTGAATGCCCAGCCCATGGCGCCATCATTTTCTTTTCCTGGAAACCAATATCCGTAATTAGAGGCTTCTGTGCCAGAATTTACTAAAGCGTAAGAACTAAGATAAGAGGCATAGCCCAATTGCAACCAATTCCAAGGCTTTTCTGAAAAATTAAGAGCGTAATCCAAAATGCTCCATCCGCCCATTCTTGCCATATAACTTAAAGTATGGTCTGAGCCCAATGAATAATATGAACTATTTATCCATCCTCTAACAGAAAGCCCCGCCAATAACTGACGTTCCATAAACATTTTACTATCCTCCATTTTTACATTGGGATGCGAATACCATTTTTTCAGTTTAACATCATACCATAATTTTGAGTCTGAAGGCATATCTGTAGTCGCTCCGTATTTTGCAAACGCATAACTAGACTCAAAGGCAGTTCTGTCAAAACTATACTCAGATCTAAAAGGGTATTTGTCATCATACACAAAATATTTTACCTTTTTTTCCCACTCGTTTCTCAACCAATTGGCATCTTGCATTCTATTTTGCTGCTCAAGCGCATCAATTAAAGGCACGATTACAAGCTCATTATAACAGCCCCATTTGTAGGTATCGTACCAAGGCAGTATTTCATAAGGATAAATAAAATAGGCTTTGGCCGTTTGAAAAGCGCGTTCCAAATAAGTTTCTGCATCTAGGTAATGCACTTTTTCTGGATAAAAATCTGCAATTTGATACATGTGATAGTATAGCATAAAAATATGTGGATAGTCATAGGATCTCCAAATATGCATTTTATCAAGATTGCGATTTGATGTGCCTGCCCGTGCTTTTTCATCTTTAGCCTCAAACCAATTAGGCACACCGTAAATACCGTAGGGATAAAGTGTTTCTTTATCTGTACGTTGCAAGCCTCCCCAAACATAATTTTTAAGGTAATATTCAATGGAAGCAATTTCATCATCATTGGGCAGTATCACATTTTTAGCGGCTAAAAAAGGTGCCTTGCATAAGGCGGGATCATCACTGGCCAGAACATAGCCCCACCAATCTTCAAATCCGTCTTTGTTTTCTGGACCTCTTAGTTCTTTCGCTTCCATATCCCAAATGGAATACAAACCATTGTACCATTTCGATGGGTCTTTATGTTGTTGTTTTTCTACTATAAACTGGCTTCTTTTTTCTATTAATTTATCAATGGGTTCGGTAGAAAAGAATTCTAAAATGGTTTTTTCGGTACCGTTATAATAAATTGACAATAGGTTTTC
>CAXBNH010000035.1:0-14622 GCA_963976905.1 uncultured Algibacter sp. | reverse complement strand
ACATGAAAAACCAAGGCAGGCACTATCTGGCTTCCATGGGTATTTACATTTTTAACCGAGATTTGCTAACTGAGTTGATGCAAAACCCAGACACAATTGATTTTGGGAAAGAAATCATTCCACAAAATATAGAACACCACAAAACATTAAGCTACCAATATGAAGGTTATTGGACAGACATAGGAAACATTGATTCTTTTTTTGAAGCCAATTTAGGACTTACCGATGACATCCCTCAGTTTGACTTATATGACAGAAAAAAACGTATTTACACAAGAGCCCGAATGTTGCCTACAACAAAAATATCCGGTACCATTTTAGAAAAGGCCGTTATTTCAGAAGGGTGTATCATCCATGCTGCCAAAATTGAAAAATCAGTAATAGGTATTCGGTCAAGAGTCGGTAAAGAATCTACCATAATCAATACTTATATGATGGGTAGTGACAAATATGAAACCTTAGCCGAAATGAACACTAATAAAATTGAAATCCTTATGGGTATTGGCGAACGCTGTTTTATAAAAAATGCCATTATAGACAAGAACTGCCGCATAGGTGATGATGTTAGAATCAACGGCGGAAAACATTTAGAAGACAAAGAAACCGATATGTACCTTGTAAAAGAAGGCATTGTTGTTATTAAAAAAGGAGCTGTCATTCCTAAAGGCTATGTTATATAATACCTAGCATAAAAAGTATCATTTTTTAGAAAAACAGAAAAGCATTACTTTTATTTTTCTCTTATTATAACCAAAAACCAATATGCAAAATCAAAAAAGAGTTATCATTGATTATGTATCGCCCAGCATTAATGGCGGCGAATTTTATATAAAACGGATCGTAAACGAAATTGTTAATATTCATGCCCACATTTTAGCAGATGGTCATGACGTGTTAGGGGCATCTGTATTGTTCAAGCATGAAAATGATAACCATTGGCAAGAAACCAGAATGCATTTGTTGTCCAATGATGAATGGCAAACGTCCTTTACCGTTGAAAATCAAGGAATTTACAGTTACAAAGTTCAAGCCTGGGTAGATTATGCACTCAACTGGAGGTATGGGTTAATCAGAAAAATAAATGATGGGCAACATGTCGTGTCTGAATTACTTGAAGGCGCTCAATTTGTGAAAGCCATTATAGATCGAGTAAATGATGATGATAAAGCCTATTTGGAAAAATTATACCGTCTTTTTAAAAACGAAAACGATTATGGTGAAGCCATTACGGAAGCCTGTACAGATAGATTGTATCAACTGTTTTATGCTAATCCAGTAAAAATTCTTGATAACAGCTCAAGGGAATATCAAGTATATGTAGATAGAAAAAAAGCCCGATTTAGCACTTGGTATGAATTTTTTCCACGATCTGCTTCACAAACCCCAGGTGTTCACGGTACTTTTAAAGACTGCGAACGGTTATTGCCGCGCATAAAAAACATGGGGTTTGATGTGGTTTATCTACCCCCTATCCATCCTATTGGCGAGGTAAACAGAAAAGGAAAAAACAATACTACCGAAGCAAAAGAGGGCGATGTGGGCTCTACTTGGGGCGTTGGTTCCCAATATGGCGGGCACAAAGCCATACATCCGCAATTAGGCAGTTTAGACGATTTTAAATCTTTAATTCAGCATGCAAAAGACAATAATCTAGAAATAGCCATGGATTATGCGCTTCAAGCAGCTCCAGACCATCCTTGGGTAAAAGACCACCCTAAATGGTTTAAATGGCGACCAGACGGCACGGTGCAATATGCAGAAAATCCACCAAAAAAATATCAGGACATTTTACCTATTTATTGGGAAAGCGAAGATTATAAAGCCCTTTGGAACGAATGTTTAGACATTTTACTCTATTGGATTGATTGCGGCATCAACATTTTTCGAGTTGATAATCCACACACCAAACCTTTCTATTTTTGGAACTGGATCATTGCCCACGTAAAGGCAAAACATCCTGATGTTATCTTTTTAGCCGAAGCATTTACTGCGCCAAAAGTCATGCAACAATTGGCCAAACACGGCTATACGCAATCTTACACGTATTTTACTTGGCGTGATAACAAACATGAGCTTATTGAGTATGTTGAAGAACTTACAAAGTCTGAACTCAAAGAATACATGCAACCTAATTTTTGGCCCAATACCCCAGACATCAACCCCCACCATTTGCAAGGTGCCAATGAATCTAAACACATTCAACGCTATGTACTTGCGGCAACGCTAAGTTCCAGCATTGGCATTTATGGGCCTGTTTTTGAGTATATGCTATCAAGCCCTTTACTTGGAAAAGAAGAATATTTGAATTCAGAAAAATTTCAAATCACGCATTATGATTGGGACATTCAAAATAAACTGATTACCATCATTTCAAAAATCAATTACATTAGGCACAATAATCCTGCGCTACAGCAAACCAATAATATAAAATTCTGTTATGTAGAAAATAGCAATCTCATAGCATTTTATAAATGGGACGATTCTAGAACCAATGAGATTTTTGTAGTGATCAGTTTAGATGCCCACAACTCCCAACAAGGTACCATACAACTACCTTTGCATGATTTGAGCGTACATCATGGCCACAATATTGAAATGCATGATTTAATTACAGATAGCCGCTACAATTGGCGCAACGAATGGAATTTCGTGGAATTACACCCCACATTACCGTTTCATATTTTTAAAATAAATAAATAATAAATTTTTAGTAATCCCATTACTGAACAATTGTATAATCAAAAATTTATGGCACAAGTAAAACCTTATAGTTTATTTACAGAATTCGACATCAATCTTTTTAAAGCTGGCAAACATTTTAGGCTTTATGAAAAATTTGGTTCGCACTTAGTAACCGTTGACGGTATAGAGGGCGTTTACTTTGCAGTTTGGGCGCCTACCGCTAAACAAGTATCTGTAATTGGCGACTTTAATTTTTGGATGGAAGGCGAGCACCAACTCAATGTACGTTGGGACTCGAGTGGTATTTGGGAAGGTTTCATTCCATTAATCGGAAAAGGAACGACGTACAAATATAAAATACAAAGCCATAACAACGATATAAAAACCGAAAAGGCCAATCCCTACGCACGGCGGTATGAGCATAATCCAAATACAGCTTCCATTGTTTGGGACGATAATTACAAATGGAAAGATGCCAACTGGATGAAAACCCGTAAAAAGCACAATGCCATTGATGCGCCTTATTCTGTGTACGAAGTCCATTTAGGCTCTTGGAAACGTCATATTGAAGAAGACCGTTTTATGTCCTATTACGAATTGGCCGATGATTTAGTGACTTATGTAACGGACATGAATTTTACACACGTAGAGCTTATGCCCATCATGGAATTCCCTTATGATCCGTCTTGGGGCTATCAAATTACAGGCTATTTTGCGCCAACATCGCGTTTTGGATATCCTGAAGAGTTCAAATATTTAGTGGATAAATTGCATCAAGCTGGCGTGGGTATTATATTGGATTGGGTACCTTCACATTTTCCCGAAGATGCACACGGCTTAGGTTTTTTTGATGGATCTCATTTATATGAACACCCAGACAAACGAAAAGGGTATCATCAAGATTGGAAAAGTTTGATTTTCAATTATGAGCGTAATGAAGTCCGTTCGTTTTTAATAAGCAATGCCGCTTTTTGGATGGATCAATACCATGCAGATGGCTTGCGGGTTGATGCCGTAGCTTCCATGCTATTTTTAGATTATTCCAGAGAAGATGGCGAGTGGGAACCCAACATGTATGGCGGCAGGGAAAATTTGGCGGTTATCAGTTTCTTAAAAGAACTCAATGAAGAAATATATGCATCGTTTCCAGATGTTCAAACCATTGCAGAAGAATCCACAGCTTTCCCTATGGTTTCAAAACCCACCTTTGTTGGTGGATTAGGATTTGGAATGAAATGGATGATGGGCTGGATGCACGATACTTTAGAGTATTTTGGAAAAGATTCGGCATACAGAAAATACCATCAAAATGAAATCACATTTAGTCTAGCTTATGCCTTCACAGAGAATTTTATGCTACCGCTATCACATGATGAAGTGGTGTATGGCAAGAATTCAATTTTAGGCAGAATGCCCGGCGATGAGTGGCAACGTTTTGCAAATCTTCGTTTGTTATATGGTTACATGTTTACACACCCAGGCACTAAATTATTGTTTATGGGTGGCGAATTTGGACAATATAACGAGTGGAATTTTCAAGAAAGTTTGGATTGGAACTTGTTAGATTTCAAACCCCACAAAGACATACAAAACTATTACAAAGCATTAAATAAATTCTATAAAACAACTCCAGCTTTGTATGAAAAAGCATTTACAGGAGAAGGCTTTGAATGGATAAGCTATGATGACCACGAAAACTGTGTGATTTCCTATATAAGAAAAGGCTATGAAGCAGAAAACAACGTAGTCGTTATATGCAATTTAACACCTGTAATCAGAGAAAACTATCGCATTGGAGTTCCTGTAAAAGGAAAACTTAAAGAAGTATTCAATAGCGACTCTGAAGCTTTTGGAGGAAGTGGTGTTTCCAACAAAAAACAAATAACCATTAAAAAAGACCCTTGGAACGGTAAAGATTATTCCGCAGAAGTTACCTTACCGCCATTGGCAGTAACCGTTTTTGAGATTAAAGCTTAATAAAAACCCATTTTAATGTCCTTTAAAATTAATTTTAAAGGACATTTTTTTATTCTTCTCCTTTCAAACACCCATTTTAAAATATTGCCTAGCAATTATAACTATTTCAATATTTTAAGCCCTAAATTCTATTTACTCGTCTCACTTCAAAGGTCGTTTAAAAGAAATAAAAACCTGTTAATTAGTACAACGTTGGGTATTTTACAATTATACCCCTGATTATTTGAGTATTAAACAATACCTCGCCTGTTTTTTTAATAAAAATAGGTGTTTGAAAAATTTTAATTTTAGTATTTTCGTTGTCGAATATTAATAGCTTAATAGATGATATTAAATACTGAATTAGAATACAAAGGGAATTTATTTCCATCAAAAATAGTTTCTTACCAAAAAAATATAGACACCTTAGCTTTTACTACTGAAAACGGTGTTGTTTTACATATTACTGTACAACGCGATAGTGTTTTAAGATTTAGATATACAACCACCGGTATTTTTGAAAACGATTTTTCTTATGCCATCACAAAGTATGCTAGTAGAGGTTATAATTTACTTGAAGTATCCGAAAATGATGAACACTACATTTTAACCACTTCCAAACTTATTTGCCATGTTTCAAAATTGGACATGCGTATAGCACTTTATGATGCCATAGATAATGCACTTATTTGTGAAGACGAATTAGGTTTTCATTGGGAAGAAAGTTATGAGTTTGGGGGCGATGTTGTTAAAATGTCGAAAACAGCGCAACCTGGCGAAAGTTATTATGGTTTAGGAGACAAGCCTGTAGATAATAATTTAAAAGGCAAACGTTTTGAAAACTGGGTTACAGACTCTTACGCCTATGGCAGAGATACAGACCCTATTTATAAAGCGATTCCTTTCTATACGGGATTACACAATAAAAAATCTTACGGCATATTCTTTGACAATACGTTCCGCACCTTTTTTGATTTTTGTAGTGAACGCAGAAATATAACCAGTTTTTGGGCACATGGTGGCGAAATGAACTATTATTTCATTTATGGCCCCGACATGTCTGAAGTCGTTGCAAACTATACAGATTTAACAGGAAAACCACATCAAATGCCAGCACTTTGGGCATTGGGTTACCACCAATGTAAGTGGAGTTATTATCCAGAATCTAACGTAAAAGAGGTTGCTGCAAAATTCAGGGAACTAAAAATACCTTGTGACGCTATCTATTTAGATATTGATTACATGGAAGGGTTTCGATGTTTTACTTGGAACAAAGAGTATTTTCCAGATCCTAAAAGAATGGTTAAGGAATTGGCTGATGATGGCTTCAAAACCATTGTTATTATTGACCCAGGTATTAAAATAGACATGGAATATTCCGTCTTTAAGGAAGGGCTTGATAAAGATTATTTCTGTAAACGTGCCGATGGTCCTTATATGAAAGGTAAAGTATGGCCTGGAGAATGTTATTTCCCAGATTTCACAAACCCAGAAGTGCGTGAATGGTGGTCCAATTTATTTAAAGAATTAGTAGAAGATATAGGCGTGAAAGGCGTTTGGAACGATATGAATGAACCTGCCGTTATGGACGTGCCCGGTAAAACGTTCCCAAATGATGTAAGACATGATTATGACGGAAACCGTTGCAGCCACAGAAAAGCGCACAACGTTTATGGGATGCAAATGGCTAGGGCTACTTACCAAGGCTTGAAAAAATTCTCATACCCAAAACGGCCTTTTGTTATTACTAGAGCTGCCTATTCTGGAACACAACGTTACACATCTAGCTGGACCGGTGATAATGTGGCGACCTGGGATCATTTGAATATTGCCAACCTGCAAGCACAACGTATGTGTATGTCTGGATTCTCATTTGTAGGATCGGATATTGGTGGGTTTGCTGAGCAACCAAATGGAGAATTGTACGCACGATGGATACAATTGGGTATCTTCCATCCATTCTGTAGAACGCACTCGTCTGGAGATCACGGAGACCAAGAACCTTGGGCTTTTGGTACAAACATTACTGATGTTGTTAGAAAATTCATTGAGTTACGCTATCAATTATTGCCTTATTTATATACCGCTTTTTGGAGAAATGTAGAAGAAGGTATTCCCATCTTAAAATCTTTGGTGCTTTATGACCAAGAAGATCCACATACCCATGATAGAAATGACGAGTTTGTTTTTGGTGAAAAAATATTGGCCTGCCCTATTACGGGACCAAACCAAAAAGGAAGGCGTATGTATTTCCCAAGAGGAAATTGGTACAACTTATGGACGGATGAAGTTGTTAGTGGCGGTCAAGAACTTTGGGTAGATGCTGATTTAGATAGTATGCCCATATTTGTAAAAGAAGGCGCCATGATTCCTAAATACCCGATACAACAATATGTTGGCGAAAAAGTGATTGATGAGTTGCTATTGGATGTCTATTATAAATTAGGTAAAGAAACGTCTGCCGTTTATGAAGATGCCACAGATGGCTATGATTATATTAAAGGCAGATACAGCTTAAGGGACTTTAAACTACACGGAAAAGACAACGAATTGATTATCCAGCAACATAAGTCCGGGAAGTTTATAACCACCTATAAAACCTTTAAATTGAATTTGCACGGCTTGCCTTTTAAAATCAAGAAGATTGAAGTGGACAATGTAGAGATTCTTTTTAAAGACATTAAACTTAATGGCGATAATACTTTAATTCTTGATAAGGAGTTTACAGAGCTTCATATTATGGCTTAAATTACACAAGATACAAATGTTAATAAAACCGTTCTTTAGTTAAAAGAGCGGTTTTTTTATGGGCTAAACCATTACTTTTTAGAAAATTTATTTCAAAAATGCCGTTCGTCGGAAAAATATTTTGAAAAACATCTTAAAAAGGTTTCTTTGTAACGTTATAAACTGGCAATGAAAAAAATATTCTTAATTCTAATATTAATAACACCATTATTTTTGATAATAATGAATACTTCTGAGGGTTCATTGTTAACACAAATTGAAGAAAACGGTTTTTCTAAAAAAGAGAAAAATATAGGTTGGGAATATATAAAAGATAAGCTTTTTGAAGGGAAAGTACATAGAAGCAATGAAACTGCCAAAAAGTTTTCTGGGCCTATTTTGTTTACGCTTAAACATGCTACAAAACAAGATAGTTTGGCTGTTAACAGCATTTTAGAAGAATTAAAAAAACTGATTCCCCATAAAACAATTGACTATTTTTCAAATTTCACAAAAAGCGAATTTTCAAAATATACCCATGATGAAACCAGTAAAAGAACTAAAATACAAGGGTATTCATACCATGATATTGTTTCTTCAACAATAAAAATCAATTTTGAAACCGATACATTTAGAAATAAAAGAGGTGCAAATGAAAGTTCTTTATTTTTTAGTTTTAAAAAGGAAACCTCTGTAGAAGAACGAAAAAAACTGATACAGTATGAGCTTTTAAGAACCATTTGTTTTGTTCATGATAATGATAATGAACTTTTCTTAAATCTTACCTACCCTACCGAGGCGATATTCAATAGCCCTACTTATAATGTATTAGATAAGGAATTTACAGAAATCGACAAATTTTTGGTTCAAAAGTTATATTCAAATGATTTTGAAAAGCAATTTTCAGATTATATGCACCAAACTTACCCAACTAGATATGCCGATCTTTTTATAAATAAAAATTCAGCACAGATAAAAACTTATACGTTAATGGGGTTTGCAGCGTTGTTGTTATTTGTGCTCTCATTCGGTCTCTTTAACACTCGACAAATAACCTATTGGCAGTACTTTTTTCCTTTGTCTGTTATTTTATTGGGATTGATGGATTTACATGGGATATATAGTTATTTTTTAGAAATCCAACTACCAAGCAATTCTTTAAAAACCACGCTTTACATCTTTCTGTACGTGTTGAGTTCGTCATTAATTATTTCTTTCATATTATGTATTATCGAGCAAAAAATCATCAATAACTACCTAGGTTTTACGTATCAATTTGTAATGAAATTGGTTTTAACATTTAGTGTGTTGCATATTCCTGTATTGATAGGCTATTTGTTAATTGGTAAAACAAACGGCATAATTCCAGTCTATATACCTTTGTTTTTTGTATTTCTAACCCTAACCTTGGGTAGAGGTTTACTAATCTATTTAAACCATTTTTCAGACTCATTGATAAAACAGAAAGAGATAGAATTAAGCAAATTAAAAGCGTTGAATGCCAAAAACGAATTAAAATCACTGCACGCACATATCAATCCGCATTTTTTGTATAATGCACTAAACTCCATAGCTAGCCTCATGCATGAAAGCACGAGCAAAGCTGAAGAAATGATAATCTCTTTATCCGATTTGTTCCGATATTCTATCAACAGACAAGGGAAAAAGATGAGCACCGTGGCCGATGAAGTCGAAATGGTAGAAAATTATTTGAAAATTGAAAAAATAAGATTTGGAAAGCGCTTACAATTCACAATTAATGTTAATGACGATTTACTGGAAAAAGAAATTCCTAGGTACATGTTACAACCGCTTATAGAAAATGCCGTAAAACATGGCATTTCTGAAGTAGAAACTTATGGAGAAATACATTTAGAAATAAAAGAAGAAAAAAACAATTTGTTGATTAGTATTAGCGATAACGGAAAGGATTTCCCAAAGGATATGTATAGTGGCTACGGCTTGCAATCAGTCTATGACTTGTTAAGATTAAGCTATGGAGACCAAGCGGTTTTAAATTGGGCAAATACACCCAAAAAGAACATCACCATTTTAATACCGTCAACCTTATAATGATGAAAAAAGGATACACCGTTTTAATTGTTGATGATGAGCGCTTGGCAAGAGTGCGTTTAAGCAAGTTAATTGACAAATTTTCAGAGTTATTTACCATTATAGGCGAAGCCAAAAATGGCTATGAAGCCGAAAAATTGATTATCGATTTGCAACCCGATATTATTTTTTTAGATATAGAAATGCCAGGACTTACAGGCTTTGAACTATTAAAAAGATTAAAGCATATACCCATGGTTATTTTTTGTACCGCTTATGAAGATTATTCATTAAAAGCCTTTGAAACCAATAGCATCGATTATTTAATAAAACCCGTAAAAGAAGCGCGATTGCAACAAACCATTTTGAAAATAGAGCAGTTAAAAGCGAATTTTTCAAAAGAGGATGTTTTTAAAGCTATAAACATGATTGCCGAAACCAAAACAAAAAAAACAATCACATCGGTAACCGTTAAAAAAGGTGATAAAATAATTTTTGTAAAGTTAGAAGACATCACTCATTTTGAAGCCACAGATAAGTATGTCACTTTATTTACAAATGAAACAAGTGAGCTCATTGAACAATCTTTAACTCAGTTAGAAGAAAAATTGCCCGACAACTTTTTAAGAGTGCACAGAGGTTTTTTAATCAATACCGACTTTGTGAAAGAATTTCAAAAGTATTTTAATAACCGCTATGTCATTAGTTTGCTCAACCATAAAAAAACAGTTATCACCTCTGGAAGGACTTATAAAGACACTATAAAAACGTATATAAATCAATAAAACAAGTATTATGAAAAAGATTTTATCACTGCTGATCATTGCCTTGACTTTTTTAGTTAGTCATGCAAAAAACCCAATTAACCCTGGTAATGTATGTGTGGAAGTTAATGAAAATGATATTCCAAAAGAGGTAGAAAAATGGTTAAAAGCAGAACTAGCTAAATCTACAACCACAATATTAGAAAATTTTGAAACACCTGCCTTTTTCACAAAAAAGAAAGCGAAAATTATTGGTTATATAAAAGGTTATGATAAAACATTAGGAGCAAAAACAGGCATATTTTATTACACAAACCAATTAACACGAGAAAATAAACCTCGAGTTATAGAAATTCATAAAGATGGGCGTTTTGAGCTTGACTTGCCATTAGAATACCCGATGCAAAACTATTTTGTAATTAAAAGCCAAGTGATACCCTTTTATTTAGAGCCAGGACAAAACTTATCTATTATTTTAAACTGGGAAGATATAAAACAACCAAGGCGCATTTCCTACCCTTTAAAAAGTGTTGCTTATCAAGGAGCTTTAGCAAATATTAACTCCGATTTACTACACTATAAACCGGATTATAACTCTGGTGATTTTCAAAAAAAAGAAGCTATTATGAAACCTGTGGCATTTAAAGAATATATGCTTCAATTTAAAACTAATGCTTTAAATAAGGTTAACGCTTATGAGCAAAGTGGTGAAATTGATAAAAAAACAAGCGAACTATTAAAAAATGAAATTATACTTGAAACGTATTACAGTCTATTCGATTATTATTCTCCCACATATTCCCCCAGATATGGACAAGGAAAAAGAAAGGCAAATAATATTGATGACACGCTTCCTGATGACTATTACGATTTTATAACAGACCTACCATTACATAAACAGTCTATATTGGTAAATCAAAACTTTGCTGGTTTTATAAACAGATTGGAGTATGCACAACCATTAAAACCCAAAGCAAAAAACAAGGGAATATCAGCTGGTATTTATACAGATGACTTTTTGGGGTTTTTTAAAGACATAAAACTAACGCCAGACGAAAAAAAACTATTAAATCAAATGAAATTGCGAATCTATCAACCTGATACATTATCAGATGAATTGATAATCAAAACAGCAGAATTTCATAAAAAATATGACTCGATTATTAAAAATTATTCCGTTAAAGATAGAATTGAGATTCAGAGAAAATCCAATTTTAAAGACAAGTGGAAAGAACAAGATTCATTAGCTGCTAGTTTAGGAATAAATAATAATTTAATCTATGAAATTATAAAATCTAGAACCCTCAAGTTTACTATGGAATCTACAAGTTCAGATGAAGATAAGGCTTGGTATTGGTCAGAATTAAAAAAGGATATTAAAAGCCCTCATCTTATAAAATTAGGCAATGAGTTATTTAATAGCAGGCTATCAAAACCTGAGTTTTATGAGTTGCCTGATAGCGAGCTAGGAACAGCCATTTTCAAAAATATTATAGCACCTTATAAGGGAAAAATTGTTGTAGTTCAATTTTGGAACCCTTATTCATACTACCAAGGAGAAAGCTTAAAACGAATGAAAAAAGGACGAAAACAATATGAGAACAATGAAGACGTTGTGTTTCTTAACATTACAAATGAATCTGGGTCTACAATAGAAAAATATAATTCTTCTGTTGAAAAAAATGGTTTTAAAAATTCTATAAAAATACCTCAAGATGATTATAATTACATGAGGCAGTTATTTATGTTCAACGCTTCTGTACATGATGTTTTAGTAGCAAAAGACGGGTCTGTATATGAGAATTTTGAAAGTCATAATATGGAACATATTTTTAGAAACAAATTTAATATCAAGCCTGATAATTAAAACGAAGTGAAAACAACCGATTTCATCAATCAACAAATAGCTCAGGTTTGAATTTAAGCCTGAGCTTTTTACACTTTAGGGCTTCGTGCCAATCAAAAAAACGCTACTCATTTTTAACCCCTTCATTTTCAACATCTTTAACTTCTTCCACATCAAATGGTTTTCCTAAATAGACCAATTGGGAGTCTTCATCCAGAGTTTCAATCTGTATATTGTTAAAAGATATCATGTGCAATTTGCCGTTTGCATCTTTAATAAACAAGGGAACAATATCCTTATCGTCTTTGGTTATTTTCATTAAACTGTCATAATGCGCCTTATCATCTAAATCAATTTCTTGTATAGAAGGGTGTCTTCGCGCAAGCTCACTTAAGGTATTATAATCATCTTTATGTGGAAACAAACCTTCTTTTTGAATAGTATTATCTGTGGCTTCTTGGGAAGTGGCCAGCCTAAACGAACCATTTTCACCAAACCGGTCGCCAAATTTATTAATGGCATATGTGTTAATATCTGAGTTTCTTGTCAATGCCAATAAATAACCTACATCGTTCAATTCAATATTGTCCATCAAAGTATCAGAATAAATATTGGTTATCATGGCCTCTAGGCCTAGTTCCTTTGCACTATTAATATTTCTTTCATTACTGTCAATAAGCACCACATGTCTGCCATGCGTTTCAAGATAATGGCCCAATAACCGAGATACTTTTGAAGCGCCCACTATCAATATACCATCGGATTTTTTCAAAAACACACCTACTAGTTTAGCAAATAAGCGTGCTGTTGTAGCGTTCAATAAAACCGTGCCCAAAACAACCATAAATACCAAAGGCGTAATATACTCAGCACCAGGAACACCATTACTGGCAAGCTTTAGCCCAAATAAAGAGGCGATACCAGCCGCAACAATACCACGCGGCCCAACCCAACTAATAAAAAGCTTTTCATTGAGTTTAAGTTTTGAACCATTGGTACTTAAAAAAACACCTAGCGGCCTAAGCACAAAAACCACCACGGCAAATAATATTGCGGCATTCCAATTATATATCAATAAAAGCTCTGACATATTGATGTTTGCTGCAAGCAAAATAAATAGAATAGATATTAACAATACGCTCAACGACTCCTTGAAATATAAAAGCTCTTTTAAATAAGGTGATTTTGAATTCCCCAAAACCATGCCCATAATCACAACAGCCAATAATCCAGATTCATGGGCAAAAACATCGGACAGAACAAAAACACCTAAAACCGAAGCTAAAGCAAATACATTTAACAAATAATGTGGAATCCACTTTTTATTGATGGCAAAATTCAATGCATGGGCAAAAGTAAAACCAAAGGTCACTCCAAACAACACGATTTTACCAAACTCTATAAAAGCTGTTTTTGTAAATTCCCCACCAGCATCTACGCTAATAAACTCAAAAACCAAAACCGCTACCAAAGCACCAATAGGATCTATTAAAATCCCTTCCCATTTTAATACTGCGGACAGGTCTTTTTTAAGCGGAATATTCCTTAAAATAGGCGTGATTACAGTAGGCCCTGTTACAATAATCAATGCTGAAAACAAAAAGGAGATTTCCCAACTTAGGTAAAAAATAAAATGGGCGGCAATGGCTGCACCAAAAAAAGTAACAATAGAGCCAATGGTTATCAGTTTTGTGATGACAGGCCCCACATTTTTTATTTCGCCCATTCTTAAGGTTAAACCGCCCTCAAAAAGAATGATGCTAATGGCCAACGAAACAAAATAAAATAACTCTCGCCCGGAAACAATCCTCTTCCATCTTGATATACTGGCTGAATCCATTTAACACCTTCATCATTTAAAAATTCTGCAGCAAGCGGACCAACTATCAAACCTATTAAAATCAATGGCAAAATGGCCGGTATTTTTAATCTCCAAGCTACCCATTGTGCCAATATGCCTAAAATGATGATTCCTGCTAATTCTATCATATTACAAAATCTTATAAGAGCACTAAAATAAATAAAACAGTCGACTTTATCTTTGAACTCATCTTGACTTTTTCTATTTCCTAAAAAATAGCTGAAATTTGTTCATATTTCGTCTATTTTCTTATTCGTAGCGGTGCTATGCCTTTCAAAAATAATGGCATCTGAACAAATTTCATTTCATTTTCGGTTAAAAACAAAAAGTCAAGATGAGTTCATTTTAAAAAACGCTATCTTTCAACTTTAAGCAAAAAAACCATAAAAATGGTATCTTTAAAGCCTTTTAAAAGTATCGGTATTGGGGTGGCATTTTCACCTAATTTAAAAGCAAACCTTTTTGAGGCTGCCAGATTATCTATATTTTTTGGTTCAAAACTCTTTTTAATCCATGTGGGCGAAGCTTCAGACGATAAATTAAAATTGCTCAAAATCATTCTTCAAAGCTTTGAAAAAGACAAACTGGATTATGAGGTTGTTTTCAAAACCGGTAATCCTGTAAATGTGATTTTATCTATTTCCGAAGAAAAAAAAATAGACCTTTTGATACTTGGCGCGGTTCAAAGAGAAAAACTTGTGAAATATTATGTAGGCTCTATTGCCAGAAAAATG
>CAXBNH010000034.1:0-14824 GCA_963976905.1 uncultured Algibacter sp. | reverse complement strand
GCACACCAAGCCATCAATGGTATTCCAACTCGGTAAATGATTCCGCCACGGGAACTGCCATTTCTGGGGAAATAACCGATACATTTTTTCCTCCATCGACAACAACAGGAACTGTTTTTTATTATGCCATCATCACTTTTTCTTCAGGAGGCTGTACCCAAATCACTTCTGATGTTGCTGAAATTACCATAAATCAAACACCCAATATCAACAATAAATCAGATATTATTTGCAGCGGAAACGCTTTTACCATAACACCAGATAATTCGGGAGGCGATATCGCACCCGCAGGAACCACCTTCACATGGACGAATCCTGCAATCAATCCTATTGGCTCTGTGAGTGGCGCTTCCGCAGAAACAAATCCACAAATAAACATCGGCCAAACTTTAACAAACAATACCACCGATCCATCAACAGTTACCTATACCGTTACACCAATCTTAGGAACTTGTATTGGAAATGATTACAGTAACCATTACCGTAAATCCTTCGATAAGTATTACAGAAAATAAAATCGACAGCAATTGCTATTTGGCCAATGCTGGTTCAATAGATATAGCCATAACTGGCGGTGTGCCGTTTTCAACTGGCAATCCGTACCAAATATCATGGGCAGGGCCAAACGGCTACACCAATAGCAATGAAGACATTTCAAATTTAGAACCCGGCAATTATACACTCAATATTCTTGATGACGGCGGTTGCCCATTCACAAGTTCCTTTACAATAACAGAACCTGATGAATTGGTTTTTAGCACGACTGATTTTGACCCCGAAACCATATCGTGTTTTGGCGCAAATAATGGCAGCATTGGCATTGAAATTTCAGGAGGCACTACACCATACACTTATGATTGGACAAGAAATAGCACACCGTTTTCAAACTCCGAAGACCTGTCTGATTTAGCACCTGGGACTTATGAAATTACCGTAACCGATGCCAACAACTGCACGCCTATCATTCAAAGTTTTTCAATTATTGAACCAACGAAATTGGATGTTAGTTTAGCAAGCCAAATAGATATTATTTGTTTTGGCGATGCTATGGGCGAAATCAACATTAATACCATTGGCGGAAGACCTGTTGAAACCAGTCCGGGTGTTTTTGATTACACCTATTCATGGACAGGGCCAAACGGATTTACAAGCAACAATCAAAATTTAACAGGACTAATTGCGGGCACCTACAATCTAATTGTAACCGACAAATCGAATTGCACGGATACTTTAGAAGTCATTTTAACAGAAACCGACGAGATTAGTATCGATTATACTGCTACTGAAATTAAGTGCTATGGCGATAACGATGCCTCTATAACCATTAACAATATATCTGGTGGAAATTCGCCTTACACTACTACTTGGAGCAATTTAGGCTCTGGTAACTTGCAAACCAATTTATCTGCTGGCACTTACATTATAACCGTTACCGATGCCACTAATTGCGAAAAACAAGCGACCATAATCATTGATGAAGCGCCTATTTTTGAAATAACACCAACAGTAAACAATGTATCATGTTTTGGAGAAAACGATGCGCGCATTGTATTAAATTTAGTTGGCGGTATTGACCCCGTAACCCTCGTTTGGGATGATGACCCAACCGCTGGCGTAGAGCGCAATAATATTGGCCCCGGCACATACACGGTAACCATTACCGATGGAACGCCCTGCATTATTGCAGAAACCTTTACCATTACAGAACCTGCTGAATTATTGCTTTCAGCAAATAAAACAGATGCTTTAAACTGTGATGATGCCAATAGTGGAACCATTAATTTAATAGTTACTGGCGGCACGCTTCCACTCAATTATTCATGGTCCAATGGTGCGACTTCGGAAGATTTAAGCAATGTTCCTCCTGGAGATTATTCCGTAACGGTTACCGATGCCAACAATTGCCAAATATCGGGAAATTGGACAATAAACCGATTTGAACCGCTTGCAGTAACTGTTGAAACCCTAACTGATTTTGATTGTGATACCAAAAGTGTTAGTCAATCTTTTATAGCCCAAGCATCGGGTGGCGTACCTCCCTACAACATCAATTGGTCCAGCGGAACAGTTAGCGGTACAAACGGGAAAATTATGAATACTGCCCAAAACGGCTTGATTATTATTGATGTGAGCGACAGCCTTGGTTGCACAACAAGTCTCTCATACCATGTGGACATTCCTGTTTTAGGCGATGCTGATTTTAATGTTACGTCAAGTGCCTTTTCAACCTTTGGTTTTTATGCCATTGAAGACCCTGTTCAATTTACAAATTCATCGAGCGGCGATTTTGTTTCAATATCTTGGGATTTTGGTGATGGCAATTTTTCTGCTAAAGAAAGTCCGACACATACCTACATAACCGAAGGCAATTACAATGTTTTACAAACCGTCACCTATCCGTTTGGTTGCGTTTACACCAAACAAATCACGTTGGTTATTGAAAAAGGATACAGCCTAATCATGCCCAACGCCTTTACGCCAAACGGCGATGGCATGAATGCTTATTTTGTAC
Source organism: uncultured Algibacter sp. (assembly GCA_963976905.1). Classification (GTDB taxonomy): domain Bacteria; phylum Bacteroidota; class Bacteroidia; order Flavobacteriales; family Flavobacteriaceae; genus Pseudalgibacter. The sequence continues at coordinate 12,312 of CAXBNH010000034.1, read as the reverse complement.
CAGAATCCATTGCCCTTAGCAACATGGAATTCAATATTTACGATACTTGGGGCAGCCTGATTTATTCTGAAAAAGGCGATAACATAAAAGGTTGGAACGGCAAAATAAAAGATGCCGAGGCCGAAAACGGCAATTATTACTTCACACTAGAAGCCCAAACGTTTTACGGCAAAACAATTAAAAGAAAAGGAGCATTTGTTTCCATTAAATAAGCAACAGATAGCGATGAAATATACAATAATCCCCCTAATCATTATAAGTTGCTTTTCAATAAAAGCAATCTCGCAAGACCCTGTTTTTTCACAGTACTTTTTAGTACCAGAAACCTTGAATCCTGGATTTTCTGGTTTTGAGGACGCCACATATTTCGGGCTCATTCACAGAACCCAATGGCCAAGTCTGGATTTAAGGGTAGATACCGAATATGCTTTTTTCAATACTTGGGTAGAAAATATCGGTGGCCTAGGGTTTAGCATCTTGAACCAGCACGAAAACAACACCAACTATAACCATTTGCAAGGCAATGCCAATTATGCCTATCATGTGCGCTTGGCAAACGATTGGTATTTCAGGCCTGCCATTGAAGTGGGATTTGGAACAAAATCATACAACTTTAGAAATCTGGTTTTAGCAGACCAAATCAATATCAATACTGGAACCATCAATCCAACGACTTCCGACCAATTTGCATTAAATGCGAATAGAAACATTTCTTTTTTCGATTTTACAGCTGGATTTGTTTTTGACAAAAAGAACACCCGAAACGATACCGATTTATGGCTGGGAGCTTCCATAAAACATTTAAACAGACCTAATATTTCATTTGTTGAAAATGGCAATGTACCCTTGGATATTTTTTACTCACTGCATGCCAATTATAAATTCCCGTATTTTGACCGCAACGATATGCTTGTGTACGCCAACTACATGCAGCAAGGGCCTTACAACCGATTGGACATCGGTACAACTATAAAACTTGAAAAACTTATGCTCGGCGCTATGGCAGTTACCAATCCTGCAAAAAACAATTCCAACAGTCATTTGTTGACTTCTATAAATGCTTTTGTTGGATTGGAATTTGAACAGTTGCGCTTTGGGTTTTCTTATGATTTGAACACTTCCAGAATCGGTAGAACTGATGGCGTTTACGAACTTTCTATCACCTATTTAGCGGATTGCCTGATTTGTAGAAATCCTGCGAATACGGAACGGAGAAAGTAATCTATGTCATTTAGAGCGTAGCGTTTAACCTTTGCATAAAATTCAAAAGATTCTTCGGTCGCACCTCCCTCTGAATGACAAACAAGTACTGTTTAATTTTTCAACAAATCTTTCGCAAACTTTGAGAATTGCCAATTATGATGCTTTGTGGCTTGTTCCAAATTTTCCCTACACGTTTCTTGGCAAGCCTGTATTTGAGTTAAATACCGAAACGCATTGATGCGGATTTCAAAACCATATTTAGCACTTGTGTAATTGGTCAGTTCTTCAAAATATTGGGCTTTGTTTTCAGGCTCAAAATCTTCAGTAATCAATGCCAGAGTCAACCATAAAATCCGAACATTTTTATCATTAAACCCTTGTATCCCTTTAATTTGATTTAAATATTTGTTTCGCTCTTTCGGAAAGTTTTTCCATAAATTGAATAATGCCGTTTCGATGGTTATATAGGATTTATCGTTTAAAAGTGATTCGTAATCTTCTTTTAATTCTAAAGGAATTTCAGAAATTGATTGTGCAATGGCCTGACGTACTTTTATACTGTTTTTGAAATCTTCTTTTTTTATATGATTGAAAATTTGAAAAATCACTTTTGATTTTGCTTCATCTGAAAGATTAGACGACAAATAACCTTGACATTTTGATGTGTACAGTTCACAATCCACCATTAAATAATCTTTTATAAGATTTGATTTTTTTAAGTTTTCTAAAACCAATTCATAATCAAAAGCTTCAGTTTCCAACCAAATTTTCACAAATTCATCCAAATTCTGTCCACTAGCCTTTTCTACTTCACTTATAAAATCCTCCGTTTCCACATTTTTAAATTGATGTTTTTCCAAATAATTTTCAACAGCTAACTTAAAAGCAGTATCCCCCACTTTTTCTCTAAGCAAATGCAACACCCAAGCACCTTTTTTATAAAACGTCGTGCTACTGGATTTTGGGTCTAAAAGCGAAGTGCTTTGTCCCGCTTTATCTTGCTCCAACAACTCTTGGGCGTATTCGTATAAACGCCAATAGTAATAATCCTCTCCAAACACATGACATTCTGCCAATAGCGCATAATACGTTGCAAAACCTTCTTGCAACCAATGGTGCGTACCAGACGTTTCGGTAATTAAATTTCCAAACCATTGATGCGCCAGTTCATGCGCATTTACATTTACATAATTTTTATCTACAAACGCAATGGAATCTACCACAAAAGTATCTGAAAAAATAGTGGCACTAGTATTTTCCATGCCTGCATACAGAAAATCTTTTACAGGTACTTGTTTATAATTTTGCCACGGATACGGCATCCCTATTTCTTCCTCAAGGAAATCAAACATTTGTTTGGTATAGCGGTATGTCGGTTCAAACTTTACAGAATCTTCAGGATAATACATTTCCAAAGGAATGCCACTTTTGGAAATCTCTACTTTTTTATTGTATTTACCAATAGCCAAAGCCACTAAATAGCTAGACATAGGCTGTTCCATATCATAATGCCAAGTAGCGGTAGAATCGTTTATTTGTTTATTTGTTAATTTCCCGTTGGCAATGACTTCGTAACCTTTATCAAAAGTGATGGATAAATCAAATTCAATTTTATCATTCATATCATCGATGCTTGGCAACCAATTACTAGTATATTTCCCTTGACCTTGTGTCCATACTTGTTTATTCCCTTCTTCGTAATTCCAATCTATAAAATACATAGCCTTTTTTGGGGTAGTTTTCCAAGTAACATGCAGTGTATGCGATGTATTGGCTTTAAATGTATGTTTTACAATCAGTTGTTTTCCATTATATAAACTATCAGAAATCTTGTTATCCAAAACATAGTTGATGTTTTTAAAATTACCAGCATCTAAAAAAATGGAATCTACATCTTTTAATATTTCAAATTCATACAAAGCAGTTCCTAAAACTTCTTTTTTAGTTAAATCTCCAAAAGAAATTTCCGCTTTAGCTGTTTCAAAATCAACATATTCAGCTTGTTGCGAAAAAGAAAAAAAAGAGAAAAGAAAAAAAATCAAAAAATATTTCATAGATATGTTATAACAACGATGATACCAAAATACATTTTTAAAAAGTAATAACACAATGAGATTTTCACTTTCGTGAGAATTAATTAAATTCGCTTTTATGTCCGTTAACCTTCAAACCCCGATAGATTATTTAAAAGGCGTAGGCTCTTCTCGTGCGGATTTGCTGCGTTCGGAATTGGGCATTCACACCTATCAGGATTTAATCAACTTATTTCCAAACAGATATATTGACAGAACGCATTATTATAAAATCAACCAATTGCAACGAAACAATGCCGATGTACAGGTTATTGGAAAAATAATAGACTTTAAAGAGGTCGCACAAAAACGAGGGAAACGCTTGGTTGCCACTTTTGTTGATGAAACAGGCGCTATGGAATTGGTTTGGTTTCGGGGACAAAAATGGATTCGGGAGAACCTAAAACTCAACAAACCTTATGTGGCATTAGGAAAACCCAATTGGTTTAATGGAAAATTCAATATGGCACATCCAGAAATGGAATTACAAGAAGATCATGAAAAAAATCTTCGTTCTGCCATGCAACCTGTGTATCCTTCAACTGAAAAATTATCGAATAAAGGAATTTCAAACAGAACGATTAGTAAAATCATGCAACAATTATTCATTGAAACCAATGGAAAATTTAGTGAAACTCTATCGGAAAATTTGTGTTCAGAATTAAAATTAATTGGCAAAAGTGAAGCACTTTTTAATATCCATTTCCCAAAGAATCAAGAGTTGCTTTCCAAGGCTCAATTTCGATTAAAATTTGAAGAATTATTTTATATTCAATTGCAATTAATCATCAAAAATTTAATCCATAAATCAAAAATTAAAGGCTTCACTTTTGAAAAAGTAGACACCTATTTCAACACCTTTTTCAAAGACCATTTACCCTTCGAATTAACCAATGCGCAGAAACGTGTTTTAAAAGAAATCCGTGCCGATTTAGGTAGCAATGCGCAAATGAATCGACTTTTACAAGGCGATGTGGGTTCTGGAAAAACCATAGTAGCCTTCATGTCAATGTTAATAGCACTTGACAACGGTTTTCAAGCATGCCTAATGGCTCCGACTGAAATTTTGTCAGTCCAACACTATAACGGATTATCTGAACTTTGTAACAAATTAAGAATCAGAATACAAATACTTACCGGCTCAACTAAAACTTCAAAAAGACGAAAAATTCACGAATCACTTAAAAATGGCGATTTACAGGTTTTGGTTGGCACCCATGCCCTACTTGAAGACAAGGTGGAATTCAAAAATTTAGGGCTCGCCGTTATTGATGAACAGCATCGATTTGGGGTCGCACAAAGAAGTAAATTGTGGCATAAGAATACATCTCCCCCACATATATTAATAATGACTGCAACACCAATTCCCCGTACCTTAGCTATGTCCGTTTATGGTGATTTGGACATCTCAATAATTGATGAATTACCACCAGGCAGACAGTCCATAAAAACGGTGCATCGGTATGATAAAAACCGATTGAATGTATTCAAATTTATTCGTGATGAAATTGCTAAGGGCCGACAAATTTACATTGTCTACCCTTTGATTCAAGAAAGCGAAAATATGGATTATAAAGATTTAATGGATGGATACGAAAGTATTTCCAGAGATTTCCCAATGCCCGATTATCAAATCTCGATAGTACACGGAAAAATGAAAGCTGCCGATAAAGATTTTGAAATGCAACGCTTTATTAAGGGCGAAACACAAATTATGGTCGCCACTACGGTTATTGAAGTTGGGGTTAATGTTCCAAATGCCTCCGTAATGATTATTGAAAGTGCCGAAAGGTTTGGTTTGTCGCAATTACATCAACTCCGTGGACGTGTAGGCAGAGGTGCAGAACAAAGCTATTGTATTTTAATGACTGGCCACAAACTGAGCAACGATAGCAAAACAAGATTAGAAACCCTGGTAAAAACTAGCGACGGTTTTGAAATTGCTGAAGTTGATTTACGTTTGCGTGGCCCTGGCGATATCATGGGCACACAACAAAGTGGCGTTTTAAACCTTAAAATTGCCGATATTATTAAGGATCATGATATTTTACAACTTGCCAGATATCATGCTAAAACCATTTTAAAGTCAGATTCCAATCTTTCAAACCCAGAAAACCAAGTGATTATGAATACCTACAAGCAACTTAGTAAGTATAAAAATATCTGGAATTATATTAGCTAGCCTTCAATTACAAGAACTTATAACTACTTTTACATAAAATTAATGATATGCTTGGTTTAAAATTAGCAACCGACCCACGTTGGGTAAACATTGTAGAATCTAATATTGAAGAAATACTGACCGACCATGCTTGGTGCGAACAAAAAGCAGCCACCAATGCCATAACCATCATTACGCTAAATTCGGAACATGAAGATTTAGTGACCGATTTACTGGCTTTGGCAAAAGAAGAACTGGAACATTTTCAAATGGTGCATGATATCATTAAAAAACGCGGCTACACATTAGGAAGGGAACGCAAAGACAGTTATGTAAACGAGCTTTACAAATTCATGAACAAAGGCGGCAGCAGAGAACAAAGTATGGTGGACAGGCTATTATTTTCTGCCATGATTGAAGCCCGGAGTTGCGAGCGTTTCAAACTATTATCAAAAGAAATAAAAGACCCGGAACTTTCGAAATTCTATCATGATTTAATGATTAGCGAAGCAGGCCATTATACTTTATTCATTAGTTATGCCCGTAAATACGGCAAAGCTATTGATGTTGATAAACGCTGGCAGGAACTCATTGATTTTGAAGCTGAAGTGATTCAAAATTATGGTAAGTCTGAAACTATTCATGGATAAAAAATGCCCAACCATAAAATATTATGATTGAGCATCAGCAAAAAAAAACATGATTAATAGCATTTTTATTCCTTATTTGGATCTCCTTGCTTATTACTTTTCAATACTACAACGCGCTTTCTAGTAGTCGCTTTAGGTTCTGACTCCCCTTTAATATCTCCAAATTTCACATATCCAGTTCGGGCGGTTTTATCTTTGTTATCTTTTAAGGTATCGTTTTGTTCGCTAGATACCGGTTGAGATTGTTCGCTTGTTTCTGAATTCTTTTCTTCCTGTGCAAAAATGATGGTCGTCATCATAAATAATGCAATACTTAATATTGTTTTCATAATGTATAAATTTTTAAGATTTGTATTTGTTATTCAACATGATATCAAATCATCTTATAAATTGTTACCCTTCGCTTTAATAATCACATTTACTTCAGTGGCTTAAAAGTTAAAAACAAAAAGTTTTTTTGAAATTCAACTTAGTAGTTATTGCTAAATCATTTTTATTTAAAAAAAAATGTTTAATATTGAGTTCTAATTATTATCATATTCGGATAATCTATTGCGTTTGTTTTTGAATTTAACAAATTTGACCCTCAATATTGCCAATGTGTAAAATACAAACATCCAACGAAAAACTATTAGTTAAAGAACTCATGATAGGCAGCAACAAAGCCTTTCGCGTGCTTTTTGATAGATATCGTGATGATGTGTATGCATACAGTATAAGCATGCTTAAAACCAAAGTACTTGCAGAAGAAATTGTTCAAGATGTATTCTTACAGATTTGGCAGCATAAAAACAGGCTTAATCCTGATTTATCTTTTAAAAGCTATGTGTTTACAATAACACGCAATCTCACATTCAACCTTATTAGCAAATTGGCTACAAACAGAAAACTTAGAGAAAACGTCTTTTACATAAGTCAAAAACACTATAGCCCCATTGAAGATAAAATAGCAGAAGCCGATTACGAAATTATTAAAACGAAGGCCATTGAACAATTACCTGCCAAGCGCAAAATAATTTTCAACATGTCGCGTAATGAGGACAAAAGCTATGAAGAAATAAGTAAAGAGTTGAATATTTCAATAAGCACCGTAAAGGGCCAAATGAGCAAAGCCTTGGCATCTATAAGAGATTACCTGCATACGCATGGAGATGTTGCCCTTCTTATCACACTCCTTTCATCTCGCTGGCTGGAATAATATTTTGTTTTAGATAGCATTCAAAGACCAATGAACTTTTAAAAGTAAAAATTCATTTTTATTAAGTCCGTTTAAAAAAAATCAACATAGAATAGTACTTTCTCTAACTTCATCTGTATTATATATACACGAAGCATAATATGCAGTTAGAAAATCACATTCAAGGTCTATTAAAAAAATTCATTCTCAACCAATGTTCTAGTGGGGAGGTTGAAGAAGTTGTTAGCTATTTTCAAAATATAACCAAATCAAATCAACTACCTACGGTAGAGGATGTACTAATTCTTTTGGAAGAAAAGCCAGTACTAGCTGAGGCAGATGCTAATCGCATCCATGATGACATCATCAATAGCGTTCAAAAAGACCCCAAAAGAACATCAAAACAAACATCGCATATATGGAAATATGCTGTTGCTGCATCTGTTGCACTTTTAATATCCATAGGCTTTATCTTCAATAAAAATAATAAAGAACCATTAACAAAGCCCATAACCACAAACATTATTAAAGCAGGCACAGACAAGGCCACGCTTACTTTAGGCGATGGCTCTCAAATAACATTAGAAAAAGGGAATTCTTTCCAAACAAAAAATGCTAACAGTAATGGTGAAAAAATTATTTATGAAGCAGAAAAGCAAAAAACAACAGAAATTGCATATAATTATCTGACCATTCCTAGAGGAGGTCAATTCCAGATAACATTATCTGATGGCACCCAGATATGGTTAAATTCTGAATCCCAATTAAAATATCCTGAAAGTTTTATAAGTGGAGAAACCCGTATTGTTGAATTACTATATGGAGAGGCTTATTTTGATGTATCCCCCAGCACAGAGCACAAAGGCGCTAAATTCAAAGTCATCAACCAATCTCAGGAAATTGAAGTGTTTGGTACAGAATTCAATATAAAAGCCTACAAAGGTGAATCAAACATTTACACAACCTTAGTTGAAGGAAAGGTTTCTGTGAGTTCATCAACCACAAACCAAACATTAAAACCTAGCCAACAGGCAAACCTCAACCTCAATGACAATACCATGGCTATTGCCAATGTTAATGTTTATAATGAAATTTCATGGAGAGAAGGTGTATTTAGTTTTCGAAAAAAACCTCTTATAGAAATCATGCAAGTACTATCCCGCTGGTATGATATAGAATTTGAATTTGTTAAACCTGAAATAAAAAACCAAGGTTTTAATGGGGTTTTGAGCAAAGACCAAAACATTGAAGATATATTAAAAACCATTAAAAACTTTGGAGTTATTAAAGATTATGAGATAAAAAACAAAAAGGTCATTTTAAAATAAAAAAAGGGAACGAAGTCAAACATTTAGCGGTGCTTCAACTTCGTCCCTCAAGAGTGTATTAACTAAACCAATGTCTAATTAAACAATGCAAATTTATGGAAATTAAATTTATTAAGGTTCGCTCCCTCGTGCGAAAGCGAATATTATTTGAAATTATGAGAACGTTTATATTCTTATTATGCACAACCGTCTTTGCCATCCCAACAGAGAGCTTGTTTTCACAAGAACAAGTAACAATTGACTCAGACAAGGAAGTTGTTGTTGACGAAGTATTCAACATCATTCAAGAACAAACGAAATATCGTTTTCTGTACCCGCAAGACTTATTCTTAAATGCACCAAAAGTACAATTAAAAAAAGGCGTTATAAAAGTTTCCAAACTTTTGAAACAAAGCTTTTCGGGAAACAATTTGAAGTTTGAATTGTCAGACGATTTTATAATTAGAATCAAAAAAGAAGTACCTGAAAATATATCGCCACTTCCAGACACCACAATAATTCAAGGCATCCAAATACAAGGAAACATTACTGACGAAAGCGGCATGGCTTTACCTGGAGCTAATATCTTGGAAAAAGGAACATCCAATGGTACACAATCTGATTTTGACGGCAATTATTCATTGACTGTAAAAAACACAGATGCCATTCTTGTTATATCTTTTATTGGCTTTGTTACCCAAGAATTGAAAGTTAATAACAAAACTACTCTTAACATCATTCTGAAAGAAGATGCTGCTAGCCTAGACGAAATTGTAGTTGTAGGGTATGGCACCCAGAAAAAAAGAAGTGTTACCAGCGCAATTTCTGAAATAGACTCTGAAGAACTTGCTGGCAAACCCATGACAGACATCAGGCAAATGATGCAAGGTGTTTCTCCTGGATTAAGTATTGTAGATTCTGGAGGTGGCCCTGGAGAGAATAATATAGCCATGAAAATAAGGGGAAACACCTCTATTGGAGAAACCGAACCTTTGGTGTTGATTGATGGCATTGAACAAAGATTATCTGATTTAAACACAGACAATATAGCATCTATATCTGTTTTAAAAGATGCTTCCGCAACAGCCATATACGGTTCTCGTGCCGCAAATGGTGTTATATTGGTTACTTCCAAAACACCACAAGCCTCTAAATTAACTGTTTCTTATAATGGTTCTTATGGTTTTGAAACACCAACGGTTGTTCCAAAACATTTAGGAGTTGAAGCTTATATGAGACAACAAAATATTGCTGAAATCAACGCAGGTGGACAGGCACTATATACAGAAGCAGAAATTGAAAACTATGTACTGAACGTAAATCAAGGAAATTTACTTGATTACCCGCTGCCTAACTCCTATTTTGATGCTGTTTTACAAGATGGCCCTATTCAAAATCATCAACTTGCAATTGCTGGTGGATCAGAAAAAATAAAATCAAGGTTAGCCGTGCAGTTGCTCAACCAAGATGGCATCTTACCAACATACAACCTCAACCGATTGGAAGTGCGTTTAGATAACACCTACGATATTACAGATTGGGCTAGATTACAATCCAGTTTAACCTTCAGAAGAAAGAACATACAAAAACCTTTTGATGCAGAAAATGTAATTTTCAGAATTTGGCATGGTTCGCAGTGGGGTGTTCCACAATATCCTAATGGCTCTTTTGGAATGAACAGCACTAATAACAACCCATTGCTTATGTCCACATTGCATGGTTCAGACAAGTCTATTTCTAACTATTTTATAGGAAATTTTAAAGCTGAGTTTGATATAACAAAAGACCTTAACTATTCCATACAGTTTGGTTCAACAAATGATTTAACCCAAAGAAAACGGTTTAAAAACAAATATACCATTTATGGATATGATGCTGAAACCATGACCAATACAAATCAAGTGCGCCTAAATAGCCCTATCAATTCTTTGCAGGACAGTCGCAACGACTATCAACAATTAACACTAAGGCATTTACTAAACTATAGCAAGACCATTGACAAAAACAGTTTTAATATTCTGGCTGGATATGAACAAATATGGACGGACACTAACAACCTATCCGCTTACAGACAGGAATTCTACAGTAATGATCTTGATGTAATAAGCGCAGGGTCTCTTAATAATTTTAGCAATTCTGGAAATGCTACCGAAGAAAGATTACGTTCTGCTTTTGGAAGAATCCACTATTCTTATGATGACCGATATATGCTAGAAGCAAACATAAGATATGATGGGTCTTCTAAATTTTTTGGTTCAAGTAACCAATATGGAATTTTCCCTTCTTTTTCTGGTGCATGGGGCCTGGGTAACGAAAAATTCTGGGAGCCTATAAAATCCGTAGTAAGTGATTTAAAAATACGCGGATCTTGGGGCATCGCTGGAAATAATTCTGTTGCGCTTTACACCTTTTTTCCTGGTTTAAATATCGGTTCAAATTATACTTTTGGAGGTAATCTGGTAACTACCGCTTCAGCTACTGGATTGGTCAATTCAGATTTGACTTGGGAAAAAACCTATCAAACTGATTTTGGAATTGATGCAGAACTATGGAAAGGAATACTGAGTGTTTCGTTTGATGTATGGAACAAAAGAACAGAAGATATTTTATTGGCGCTACCCATATCTGCTACCGTTGGGTTTGAGGGACCTCCCCAAAATGCCGGACGCGTTGATAATAAAGGTTGGGATTTAGCTATTACCCATAGAAAATATGTTAACGATGACTTCAATTATACCGTTAGGGCAAATTTGTCCGATTTCCGTAATAAGGTTGTTAATTTAGCTGGTACTGGCCCATATATTGGAGCAAGAAATGAGGCTTCCGTAATTAAAGAAGGGTACTCATTAAATTCTATATGGGGCTATAAATCTCTTGGCTTGTTTCAAACTGAAGAAGAAATAGATAATTACCCTACCTATGCCCCAAGAAGTGACACATTTCCTGGTGACATGAAATATGAAGACTTAAATAATGATGGAGAAATCACTCCAGATGACAAAACGATCATTGGATCTGAAGACCCTCATTATTCTTATGGTCTAGATGTAAATTTACAGTACAAAAATTTTGATTTTAGCTTTTTCCTTCAAGGTGTAGGGCAGCAAGACCGTGTTCCTGTTGGCGCATCAATAGAAGCTGGAAACTGGCTAGGTTATACATTAGATATTGTTGAGGACTATTATACACCTGAAAATCCTGATGCTTTTTTTCCTAGACCACAGAAAAGATCTAGAAAAAACAATACACCAGAAGTGCTTTCTTCTAGGTTTGTTATTGACGCTTCTTACATAAGACTTAAAAATATTCAGCTTGGATACACCCTTCCACCTGCTATTTTGGAAAAAATGGGTATAAACAATTTGAGATTTTATATAAGCGGAAGTAATGTATTTGATTTTTCAAAGGCCAAAGACTGGGGATTAGACCCTGAATTCAGAACAGGTCGTTTGGGTTATTATTACCAAACTAGCCAGTATGTAGTTGGAGTAAATTTAAGTTTATAATCAAATTAGAAGAAATCATGAATTACAATAAATTTATAAAAATCAGTTGTTTTAGTGTACTGCTTATATTTTCTACAAGCTGTGATAAAGATTTTTTAGAAACCATCCCAAAAGGAAATATATCTAACAGTACATTCTGGAAAACCAAGCAAGATGCAGAAGTTGCCACTAATAATCTATATAACTACTTATATGATTTAGAGATTTTTCAATGGGATGCCATGTCTGACATCTCT
>CAXBNH010000033.1:0-15235 GCA_963976905.1 uncultured Algibacter sp. | reverse complement strand
TTGGTGCTTTTGGTGTTTTTAATGTAGATGAAATATTATCCAATATTTTTGATTTATTCTCAAAAGCATTGGAGAGCATATAGGTTTTTCGTCTTAAAAATTCTGAAAATTCCACAAGTGTCCCGTGTTCTTTTTGATCTTCTACAGAAATAGGCCTGCCAATTCTCACTTTAATGACCCGTCTTTTTTGCGTTAATAACTCTGATGGCAATTTAGCGGTTCTGAACGTGTCACTGATTTTGGATAGTTTATAAAATAATCGGCTGTTTTTAGCATGAAAGTAAATTGGGACTACGGGGACTTCGGCTTTTTTAACCAATTTCATGGCGGCCTCTTCCCAAGGCCTGTCCACCACCAATTTGCCATCACGATAAGTGGATACTTCACCTGCGGGGAAAATACCCAATGGATGCCCTGCCCTTAAATGAAGTATGGAATTTTTAAAACCGGCAATGCTCGATTTGGCATCTTTCCTGTCCTCAAAAGGATTTACAGGCATGATGTAAGGTTTTAAAGGCTCAATTCTGTGCAATAAAAAATTAGCAATGATTTTAAAATCCTTACGCTGCTCCAGCATCAATTTTAACAGCAAAATACCATCAATGCCACCAAGCGGATGGTTTGAAATGGTAATATAAGCGCCCTCTTTTGGTAGTCGTTTTAGGTCTTCCTCCGGGATTTCAAATTTAATTTGGAAATCATCCAAAATACCATCTAAAAAAGGTAAATCGCTCAAGTGTTTATTCCGATTGTAAACTTTGTTTAGAGTAGATATTTTAAGGACTTTCATTAAAATCCAGCCTATGAAAGTACCAATAAAACCATAGCCTTCCAACTGTATAGCTTTAGCTACTTCTTTGGCAGTTACCAATCCGGTATCTTGTTGTTTGACCATGGCTGTAAAGGTAGTAAATTGTTTATTTAGATGCTAGGCAATACTACTTGGACGGTTTTTGGGGTAATTGCTTTAATAACACCGTTTTGCTCCTTATAGTTTTGAGATGTAATCTTCAATCCCTTTTTCTGTTAAATGCACAACGCGCCAATCGTGCATAATATTTGCGCCTTTTTGTTTGTAAAAATCGATAGCGGGTGTGTTCCAATCCAACACTTCCCAATTGATGCGTTTCACGCCTAAACTGTGACCGTATTTAATCACTTCATCTAAAAGAGCTGTGCCTATTCCAGAGCCTCGCATGGATTGGTTTACTATCAAATCTTCTAAATGCAATATGTTTCCTTTCCAAGTGGAATACCGATTGAAACCCAAAGCAATACCTTCAATGTTATTGTTTTTTTCGGCAACGAAACAGAAAAATGCTGGATGTTTGCCAAAGCCATCCCTTTCCAAATCTTCTATGGTAATGACCACGGCATCAGGCTCTTTTTCAAAAACGGCCAATTGATTAATCAAATTGAAAACCTGTGGCATATCTTCAATTTTTGCCTTTCTTATTGTAAAATCCATAAATTTTTATATCTGTTTTCAAAGATAATTTAAACTTGAATATTTACAGGCTATATAGCTAACGAAAACGTTGTAGTTAATCAAATTTTATAGATATTTGCACAAACAAACTACTATTTCATGACCCATAAAAAGCAAACTTTAGGTGAATTTATTATAGAAAACCAAGAGTCTTTTCAATATTCTTCAGGCGAATTATCAAGTCTTTTAAACTCCCTTCGTTTAGCGGCAAAAGTAGTGAACCATGAAGTCAATAAAGCGGGCTTGGTAGATATTATCGGGGCTGCGGGCGATACGAACATTCAAGGCGAAGATCAACAAAAATTGGATGTGTATGCCAATGAAAAATTCATACAAACGCTTACCAAAAGAAACATTGTATGTGGCATTGCAAGTGAAGAAGAAGATGATTTTATAGCCATTAACAGTCAAGATGAAAACCATCAAAACAAGTATGTGGTTTTAATAGATCCACTTGACGGTTCTTCAAATATTGATGTGAATGTTTCTGTGGGAACTATTTTTTCTATTTATAGAAGGGTGACTCCCGTTGGCACACCAGTTACACTCGAAGATTTTCTGCAAAAAGGTAGTGCGCAAGTGGCAGCAGGTTATATTGTTTATGGCACGTCTACCATGTTGGTTTACACGACAGGTTTTGGCGTAAATGGGTTTACCTTAAATCCTGCTATTGGCTCTTTTTACTTATCGCATCCCAATATGGAGTTTCCAGAAAATGGGAATATTTATTCAGTAAATGAAGGCAACTATTTAGATTTCCCACAGGGCATAAAAAATTATATAAAATATTGCCAAAAGGAAGAGGGTGATAGGCCTTATACGTCTAGATATATTGGCTCTTTAGTGTCCGATTTCCATAGAAATATGATAAAAGGCGGTATATATCTGTATCCGCAAAGTTCTAGAAATCCAAAAGGGAAATTACGTTTGCTATATGAATGTAACCCGATGGCATTTTTGGCCGAACAGGCCAATGGAAAATGCAGTGATGGGTTTACAAGGATCATGGATATAAAACCAACGGAGCTCCATCAACGTGTGCCGTTTATTTGTGGTAGCAGATTGATGGTTGAAAAGGCTGAGGAGTTTATGCGTGATGCTCAATAGAATACTAAAAAACAAAAAAAATGCGAACTGGAAAGTTCGCATTTTTTTTGTTTCTTCAATTTCGAACGATGATTGAAAATAACCGTTTACTTTTTCACAATTTTATAAGAAGCGTTGCCTAAACTTGTTTTTAAGTTTAAAATGTAAAGTCCGCTTTGTAGGTTTGATAAGTCTAAATTTGATTTATTTTCAGAACTATTGTAAACAGTTTGCCCTAAGTTGTTGTAAATTTCTGTTTTTAAAATTTTAATGTTATTGGGAAGTTTAATAGATATATCATTTTCAAAAGGGCTTGGGAATAATGATATATTTGATAATAAATTGTCGTCTAAACCTAAAGAACTATCAATTGTAAATAACGCAGAATCATAAATAGACCAATCACCGTTAGAATCTTGAACACGTACATAAAATAAATGGTCGCCCTCTGAAAGACCAGTAGAATCTATATTTAAAACCTGTGAGGCTTGCGAAGAATTTTCAAATATGATAGAGATGCCATTTCCAGCACCAGGATCGGAATCAATGAAATACTCTGCTTTTAAAACTTCATCAGGAGAAAAATCAAAATCTTTAATATAGATAATCTGCCTGTCGTAAAGGCTCCAATGGTTATCATTGTCTTGAGTTCTTAAATAAAAGCTATGAAACCCCTCAGATAAACCTGTTGTAGAAATTGAAAATACTTGGGTTAGTTGCCCTAAATTACTGTCAATGTCTAGCGGAGTTCCTGTACCAACTCCCATATCCGTATCAAAAAAATATTCTGCGGCAGTAATGGTAAATGTGTCAAAGCTTTTAAGGTAAAAACTTTGCCTGTCATATAAACTCCAATTATTATCACTGTTAAAAGTTCGTATGTATAAACTATTAAAACCTTCAGAAAGGCTAGTAGTAGGTATTGTGAAAGTTTGAGTAAGTTCCCCTGAATTTGGGGTAATATCTACTAAAGATGTTCCGTTTCCAACACCGGGATCGCTATTATAAAAGTATTCTGCTGAGGTTATATTCTGCGAATTGGTTATAAAACCAACCAGAGTAAAAACCATTACCCAAAGTGGTTTCATATTAGTTGGCATTAGTGTTTATTGTAACGTTTAAATTTGCTCCTGGAGCAATTCTGTCTGTAATGTTGGTTATTTTTACTGTAGGGATACCATTTGTATATCCAAAGTTATTGAAGGTAAATGCGCTGCCATCATATATTCCCATGTCAACACCTGCAGCACCTGTTCCAATTGCTGGTGAACCGGCTTGAAGGTGGTGGTTGTCTAACTCAGCGTTGAAATTATTACTGCTTTCTAAATTCTCAAAAAGTGGATTTTGATTGTTTAAATTATTTGCTCCGATAAGATTAACAACGCTGCCTGATTCATTGAATGACATACAATTATTGTACGAAACACCATCAGAATTAGCATCAACAACACCACCGCCACCACTCCAAGACGCATAAATAATACAATTTTGAACGGTTACATCTCCAGAATCATCATTAAGGTTACGAACTGGTGCAATAACATTGCTAGAACTTAAAAAAATGTTATTTTTAATTGTGGTTGATTGATGGTACCTAACAATAATATCTGTTGCAATAAAGACGTTATTGGATATTATTACATTTGTAAGTATATTAAAGTTGGTAGAAGATGTGTTTATTCCAAAACCTGCACCTCTTACAACATTCCCTCTAAAAAGTACGTTATCTGCACCTCCTGTGGAAAAAATAATATCTCGGCCACTCAAGGGCCCAATAAATAAATTATTTTCTATTACTAAATTAGATATTGGATTTGTATTATCTACAATAAAATCATTGGTTATGTTAATTCCAGATATAGTTGTGTTTGAAGCATCTTGTAATAAAACAATATTATTTATCATGGTTTTTTTGTCAGCATCACTATGACTAAAGCCAATTAGTGTAAGAGGTTTGTCGACATTAATATTCCCATAATTTATTTCGGAGGCATGGATGTAGATAATGTCTCCGCTGTTGGCTGCACTAATGGCACTCTGCAAATTGTTGTATTGGGCATTGGATCCAACAGAGTTGTCTACAGTAATGACATTTTGAGCGCTTACCTGATAAGTAAAAAGCAAAGCGGTAATTAAAATGGATAATTTTGTTTTCATTATTTTAAATTTAAAAAGGATTAATTGTTGCTAGCTATTAAAAATTTGAAAGAACTTTTTAATTTATTTATTCATACTTGCTAAGTTATTTTTTATAAGAAACATCCGTAAATACACCATGGGTTATGTTATAGTTATTGACTCCATTTGAAGCCGTAAACCTAAACTCTCCTGAAATTAAATGCTTCGTTTTGTCAATGGAAGTAATTTTCAAATAAGCGTCTTCTGTAGATTCAGAACTTGCTTCTTTTTCAATGTCATTTTCTATTTCATAATAGAAACCAACGGGTAAGTCGCCCAATGATTCGTTTTTAGAGTCCCATTCTGTATTTTGGACAACAGTTTTGAATGATTTTTCGCTCATTATTGAGATCACAATGCTTTTTGCAATACCATTATCAATGGTTGAACCAGAAATGCTTAATTGAAAAAACATAGGGGTTTTAGCTAAAACTCCATAAATTTGATTGAAGTCTTCGCCCCCATTAACTGTAAAATCATGACCGTTTATTTTGGCTGATAAAACAGCGGAATTGTTTTGGGAATAAACATGAGAGTGACCAAAAGAAAATATAAAGCCTAATACAATTGCAGATTTTAAAAGTATTTGCATGGTTCTAATTTTTTATGATTTTTTTTGTAATCGTTCCCAAATTTGATTTGATATTTAAAAAATACAAACCATTTTGAAATTCCGCAAGGTTTATGGTATTCTCGCCTTTATCTAAAGTGCCATTTATTAGAACTTGACCATTTATGTTTGTTAATACAAACAAACTTTCCTGAGTTGTATTTAAATGAATATTGTCTTTTGTTGGATTAGGGTATAAGCTCAGGTTCTGATTGTTTTTTTCTTTAACTGATAAAGTTGATGCTTCATAGTTTACCTCAAAATCATCCACATATAATTTATCTTGTCCTATGGTATTATAATGTCTTATGATGATACCAATAGTTTTTCCAGCAAAGGAAGTCGGTATTGAGGCTATAATATCTTTTGCAGATCCTGTACCGCCAACAGTAAGGGTTTCTTCATGTATTTTAGTATCAAACGATTGTCCAATGGCTTCATCAAAAACATAAACGGCAAAGTGTTCTGCGGGACGTTCGCTACTTGAAGCTTCAACATTTAGTTTAAAGGAAATGGATGATACATTGCTAGGAACGTTTATGGCTCCAGTTGGTGTAATAAGTAAATTGTCTGGGGTTAAATTACCAGCAGTTGCATCGTAAGATTTTGAAAAGAAACTGGTGTTGGTTATTAGCCCTTTTGCTGCAATATTACCGTTTTCTGTTTCCCAAGTAAAAGCATCGCCATCACTATTTGTGGCTGTAAAGTTTGTATAATCATCTGAATTGGAAGTCCAGATTGTACTTTCTTGAGTTGTTTGACTTAACTTTTGGATAAAGATATCTCTATTTCCAGCAGAGGTATGGTTTTCTGTGTTTGCTGTTGGATTTAAGTCCACAGTGCCCGCAAAACCTCCTGTTAGGTATAAATTATTTGATGAATCATTGATTATTGAATAAGCTCTGCACCATGTTCCAGAACCACCAAATGAAGATGCCCAAATAAAATTGCCTGAAGTGTCTAGCTTTTGCACAAAAGCATCACTGTCTCCAATAGTTGTAATATTATTAACTCCAGAACTGGAGTCAAAATCTATTGTCCCTTGGAAATCGCCTATAGTGTAAACATTTCCTGAAGTATCTGTTATTATAGAAGCACCTCCGGAATAATAAGATGGATTATCAGTACCCATTGAGTTTGCCCAGAGCAAATTACCAGCGGTATCTAGCTTTACTATAAATATATCACTTAACGCAGTAGTTGTAAAGCTGGTAGTTTCTTCTCCTGGGTCAAAATCGACTGTTCCAGAGTAACTCCCTGTAATATATATATTTCCCCAAATATCTGTAGTTATGCATTTAGAGGTATAGCCATATGTTCCATTAGAAATTTCTTGAAATGATTTTGCCCAAATGAAATTGCCATTAGAATCTAACTTTAGTATAAAAATATCAGAACCACCTGAAGAAGATAAATTTGTAGTGCTAGCTCCTGGGTCAAAATCTACGGTTCCAGAATAATATCCAGTTATATAGGTATTATCAGATGAATCAATTGTTAAAGAAATAGCACTACCACAAGCATTATTTCCTATGGTTTTAGCCCAAATGTAATTGCCATCAGTATCGAATTTTTGTATAAAAAAATCATTACATCCAGCTGAAGTTAAATTAAAGGTCTCTGACCCAGGATCAAAATCTACAGTATAATAAAAATTCCCTGTTAAATAAACATTTCCAGATGAGTCAATTGCAACACTATTTACATCGTCTGAGCTTGAGCCACCAGTACTATTTACCCAAATAAAATTTCCATTGGAATCTAATTTTAATAAGAAAAAATCCCAATCACCATTAGAAGTTAGAGTGTTTGTTTCTGGACCAGGGTTAAAATCTACAGTCTCTTGAAAATTTCCTGTTAAGTAAATATTTCCCGAGGCATCAATAGTAATAGATTTAGCAATGTCGTAACCATTTCCGCCTATAGATTTTATCCAAATTAAATTCCCGTTTGCATCTAACTTTTGGATAAATATGTCTTTGTTTCCAACAGAAGTCAGGTTTTCTACATTAGAATTTGGATCGAAATCTACAGTGCCTGTATAGTAACCAGTCATATATATATTTCCTGATGAATCGGAAGTAACAAATCCACTATAATCATCACCAGTTCCTCCAATAGATTTAGCCCATTCAAAACCTGGACTTTGAGCGGCTATATTTAATGAAAATAAACTTAGTAAAAACAGTATGTAATTGTATTTTTCTTTCATATTTTTAAAGCTTAAAGGATTAATTTGAGAGGTGTTTATTGCTTTATGATTTTTTTTGTTATAAACCCACTTTCTGATTTGATGTTTAAAAAATATAAACCATTTTGAAATTCCGCAAGGTTTATGCTATTCTCGCCTTTTATGAAAGTACCTTTTATTAGAACTTGACCATTAATGTTTGATAATGCGTATAAACCTTTCTGATTTGTGTTTATATGGATTTTATCATTTGTTGGGTTGGGGTATAAGGTTAAAAGCTGTGTGCTTTTTTCTTCAATTGATAGCGTTGATGCTTCATAACTTACCTCGAAATCATCTACATACAATTTGTCTTGTCCTGTGGTATTATAGTGCCTTACTATAATACCAATGGTTTTTCCCGCAAAAGAGGTTGGGATGGATGCTATAATATCTTTGGCTGTTCCTGTACCACCAATAGTAAGGGTTTCTTCGTGTATTTTAGTATCAAAAGATTGCCCTACGGCTTCATCAAAAATATAGATTGCAAAGTTTTCGGCAGGGCGTTCGCTGCTGGAAGCTTCTACATTTAGTTTAAAGGAAATGGATGTTGCTGAAGCTGGAATTGTAATTTCTCCAGCAGGGGTAATAAGTAAATTATCTGGGTTTAAATTGCCAAATCCTGAATCCCAAGACTGTGAAAAAAAGCGTGTGCCACTGCTTGTTATGCCTTTGTTTGCAGAATTTTTAGATGGCGTGCCACCTTCTACTGTCCAATTAACGGTGTCTGCATCTAAATCAACGGTTGTGAAGTTTGAGGTGTTGTCTAGGTTTGAGGACCACAGGATGCTACAATTTTCGCTAAAGCTGGTTTGAGCATCAATGTTTGTCCAATTTGTAGTTGAGTATGTTGCATCATCTACTGTAATGCAGGTAAGTTCAGGATTAGAACTTGCGGCGAAATAGTTTAAATAAGTATTGTTCCCGTTTCTTAAATCTAAATTAGTCAGTTCGTTAAAACTGCAGTCTAGATGGAATAAAGCATTATTATTACTGAAATCTAAATTGGTTAACCTATTATGAGAACAATAAACTAATTGCAATATAGCATTGTTGCTTAAATCCAAATCCGATAAAAAATTTAATTCACAACTTAAATATTCTAGAGCTACATTGTTACTTAAATCTAAAGCTGTTAAAGTATTTGCCCAACAAACTAAACTTGTTAGTAAAGTGTTATTGGAAAGGTCTAAGGTTCTTAATCTATTATCAGAACAATTTAAATCAGTTAAATTAGTATTGTTACTTAAATTTAATCCAGTTAATTGGTTTTCCCAGCACCATAATACGGTTAACAAAGTGTTTTGAGTTATATCTAAATTAGTTAGTTCGTTTTCAGCGCAAGTTAGTCCGTTTAATAAAGTGTTTTGGCTAACATCTAAATTTGTCAGTTGGTTTGCCGCACAAATTAGCTTATTTAATTTAGTATTGTTATTAACATTGAGAGTTTCGAGTTTGTTAGTAGAACAACTTAAACTTTCCAAAGAAGCATTGTTGCTTACGTCTAAACTTGACAATTGATTTTCAAAACAAGCTAAAATTTTCAAAGATAGGTTAGAACTAAGATTAAGATAGGTTAGTTGATTTTTAGAACAACTTAGACTTATTAGGCTTGTAAAAGATTCAATTCCTGTCAAATCACTTATACCTTTTGATGAGACATTTAAGGATTCAATACTTTCCACATCACTATTTAAAATTTGCCCATTTACTGTGCCGTCACTGTCAATCCCTAAATCTATTAATGCTTGTTCAAAATTGGTATCGGGTATGGAGGTGGTTTGGGAAAACCCTAAATAAGAAATTGAGAATAATAAAAATGAGTAATTTTATTTTCATAACATCATAATTTTTGTTGATAATAGCAATTTATCTAAAAGGGTGGATTTAATACCACCCTCTAATATTATAAGTGTTAGGTTGTTGGTTGTTACCATACGCCACCCCAACATCTCTAGCGGCTTGAATTCTCGATTTTTCAACATCTAAAACCTTAAGGGCGTAGTTCCAGTTTCTGTCGCTTAATTCTTTTACTCTATCTGATATTTTAGAGAATAATGATTTAACTTGGTTAAAACAAGGCGCGGTTGGTTCCACGGTTGCTAAAAGAGCCGCGGCTTCATTAGCGGCTTCAATGTTTTGATTGGCGGCCCAAATACCACTGGCTTCAGATAGTTTGACCTTACAATCAAATTCAATAGCTTTGTCGTAATAGGTGGCGAGCTTTGTTTTTATTTTATCAAAACAAGTGCTAACTTCGGGAACGCTTGACAATAAAGCTAAAGCTCCTTCATAGTTGTTTTGCGAAGCCATAGCATCAGCTTGCTTAATTACCAGATTGCAATTGTTGTTAAAGTATTCAATAATGCGCTCCTTGCTTCTTGTTACTAAATCTTGTAATGCTTGGTTTTTAGGCTTTATCTGATTTATAGCTGCCATATAGGCTTTGTTTTCATTGGTGCCAACACCTTTAACCATTATGGACTCGCTTGTAAATAATGTGCCTTCTATACCATCGCCAACATAAAGCGTAACTTCTAGATTTAGCGCAATACTTGGTGGTGCTGTAGGCATGATATCTTTACTAACTACTGTTATGTTAGGTGTGATGATAAATCGTGTATCATAACCGCCTTGTGCAATGCCGTTTTTAGTAATGACTTGGTTTAATTTGTTGGAAAGCATACTTTTTGTATAAGCAGGAACACTTTCTATTTGATTAGGAATGTAAGTTCCTAAAAAAATACCATCATAATTAACGTTATTTTGAGCTGTCAAGGTTAACGAACCAATAAGTAAAAAACTGAATATTATTTTTTTCATTTTTTTCATTTTTAAAAATTTATTTCCCACCTAAAATTATGGTGGCTCTACCCAGTCCTTTCATTACCAATTTGTTTGGGATATTATAAGGGGCGTCTTTTAAGTACTTACTAAGTTCATATACAAAACGCCTAGCGTCTAAGGCCCTTCCTTGTTCATTTTCCAATGGAATTCTAACTTGTTCAAACAATGCCATGTTTTCGGTCATGTCAGTTGTGCTGAAGCGCCCTTTTACGGCGTTGTCTGCTAGCCAATCTTCAATGGCAAAACCAAGGACTTCACCACCAAATTCCGTATCGAGATCACCATCCCAATCGTTCCATTTTTGAACACGCACAATAATCTCTCTACCGTTTTCAAACATGTCATCAAAATGAGCTTGTAAACGTTCGGTAAATTTATCCATGTGTGCTAAAACAGCTTCAGAAAGCAATACTGGTAGTTCAGCAGAAAAAGAAGGTGCGCCTGTACCAGCGGCTGTAGCAATTTGCTTATCGGTATAGGCATCTAAACCTTGAAGGTTAAACGTAATGGATTTTTTAGGACCTGTTTGGTTTACAGTCCAAGTTAGTTGCATGATAATATCTGCTTTAGCCACTTTTTTTAAAGCATCAATGGGGCTATCGGCTACATCGCTGCCTGAATCACTAGAGGAGCGTAAGTTGTCTTCTGCGGAGTTTGATTTTAATGTTTTTATGGCGGATTCCATGTTTTTAAGAGGAAAGCCCCTGTCTGCCATCATGCCGTTTATTTGGCTTATGACCAAAAGCACATCGGTGTCTTGTTGAAAGGCTTTTTGGTAATCAGGTATTTGTACCAAGGTGCCTTGGTCATCAAAATTCATAACGTAGCCATTTTTAATACACCAAGCATCGCTTGGAACTACCATAATAGTTGGCTTTTTAGCTTGACTAAATGCTATTGCACTTATTAAAAACAGGCAATAGGTAATATGTAATTGGATTTGTTTTTTCATGTGTTTATATTTATTATTTTTTGTTTGTTAGATGTAGCATCCATATAATCATTTCCTTGAGTATGGAAATTTTAGTTATGGATGTTTCATGTTTTGAATATTTAAAATTAAAACCCGGATGCTAAACCTCTAACAATGCCTTCTTCTTCCAGTCGTTTTCTCAACATATCGGTTTGTACATTAACTACTGCGCCAATTTTATACTCGCGCTTGCTTACTTTAAGTCTGTCGCCAGCAGCAATGCTTCCGTCTGTAGCGGCTGATACATATTTTAAATACTCACCACCATCAGCAAAAAAGGCTTCAAAAAAATCAGCGTGTTCTGATGCGGTTTTAGCAGATTTCAATAATGGGCTAAAAGAAGTACATCCTTGACTGCCACCTGCAAATCCTTTAAAAATAATACCATGCACAGCGTTTTTCATGGCATGGGAAATAGCATGTTTAGGATTTTTGGAATAGGACCAAACTTTAACGAGTTTAGAGCCCAGTTTTGCAATGCCTTCACATTCTATATCATAGCGGAAAATTTCTGTATCCTTGTTGGCTTTTTCATTTTTCCATTGGGCGTTGGCAGTTATGCCAATAGCCATGAACGTAACCATAATTAGTAGTGTTTTTGATTTTTGTATCATGTTATTTTAAGGTTTTTGGTTAATTAATTTGTCTGATTAGCATGCCCGCATAATATTTGTTTTTTGGACCGCTAAAGGTTGTGTATTCAATAAAAGAAGGATTTTCTTCATTGGCATTGTATCTATTGTCCCAAATAAGGTCTTTTTCTACTTTTATAACACCCAATCGTTCGTATTCAACAATGCCTTTATCATTAAGTACTTGTTCTAATACTTCGTATTTATCGCCTTTTTCTAGATTTTCTTTTAACCCGATTTTGGCTGCTATGGGATCGCCACTTATTAGGGGTGTTTTGGTTCTAAAGACCTCAAATTCTTTTTGGAGTTTGGCTATCACATTATCAACGGCTCTGATAGTTGCCACGCTAATTAACTCTTCATTGGTTTTTTGGGTTAGTGAAGTGCTTTGTAAATCTGCCCAAGAGGTTTCAGTGCCAACGTATTCTAGCTTAAAAAGGTCTGTTTCATCAAAAGCCTTTTTTCTTTCCATGTCAAGCGAGGCATCCTCATTCCAAAAATCATTGTAAAAAATAGCTGCTACTTCCTCATTCCAAACCAATTTGTAGAGATAGGCATTGGTTTTGATAATGTAGCCTTTACCAAAAACTTCTACGGCAGCCGAAGTAGATTCTGAAATAGTTGCTACATCGCTATTGCCGTATTCTGCCGCTGCAGATGTGATATTGCCCAGAATGCCTTTTGCTTTTGTCGCCACTTCTTCTTTATTGGTGTAATTAAAATCGTTTACAATTACAAAAGTGTTTTTTATGAGTGCTTCGCCAGCATCGGCCAACATAGCAGAACCCCTTTCGGTATTATTTGCAATTTTAACATCTAGATCTGATGCGTTATAAAATCAGCGTTCTGCGATTAAATCCATATTAAAACCGCCAAGTTCACTTCTGTTAAACCATTTTGCTACCATGCTTTTTGCAATGTTTTTACTGTTTAGGTAATTGAGGATAGCAAGGTGCTGGAATTCTTTATCTTCTTTATTGCTGTTTATATTCAAATCTTCGGTAAGCTTTCCTAAAAAGCCTTTTTTGGGAGCTTCTTCAACAGGGGCTTCATACACAAATGCTGGGTCTGTTTTTGGAACTAGCCTAATGTTTGTAATGTGATCGTTGAATTTGTCTATTAAAGGCGCATTTATAAAAACGTTTTCAATGGTGCTACTTAGTTCCCTTGTTGCATCGCTGATCATGAGTGTGCTAAGGGAGCTTCGTTTGTATTTATCATCAATGGGGGTTTCTTGTGCAAATGTTAATATAGCGGATAGGAGGGTTGAAAAAAGCGTTAGCCTTCTTAGATTTTTCATTTAGAGGGATGGTTAGGTTAGACAATAGCAATAATGCACACCTTATGTGTGTTTGGTTATGATTATTTTTTAATTTGCTATTAATGTTGGTCTTAGAGAACTACAAAATTAATTAAGTTTTAACAACTTGTATGATAAAACATGATGAGTTGCACGAATTTTCGTTGTAATGTTTTTCTTTTGAAAAGCCAACTATGAAATGCTCCTGTTTTTAAAAAGAGTCCAATAATCTACGTCTTAGTGTTAATAAATAGGTTTTTTTATGTTGGATATTACGTAAAACCTTTTGATTATATGAGTCTTAATATAAGTGCTACTCGTTTTATTTGTGAAGAAATTTGGCTGTTTTCATAAAAAAAATGCGAACTTTTCAGCTCGCATTTTTAAAAATATTTTATTGCAATGTCATTCTACAATGCTACTAAATCACCTGTTTGGTTTTTAGTAGGCAAATCAGAATCGCCCATTAAGAAAATATCTACTTGACGGGCAGCCTCCCTCCCTTCAGATATGGCCCAAACAATTAATGATTGACCACGGCGCATATCACCAGCAGTAAATATATTTGGAATATTGGTTTGATATTTACCATATTCTGCTTTATAATTTGAACGTGCATCTTTTTCCAGACCTAATTGATCTGCAATAGTGCTTTCAGGACCGGTAAATCCTAATGCCAACAATGCTAGATCGCATGGCCATGTTTTTTCTGTGCCTTCAACTTCTATTAATTTAGGGCGTTCACCAGGCACCATTTCCCATTCTACGTTTACCGTTTTTAGGGCGGTCAGTTTTCCATTTTCATCCGTTATGAACTCTTTGGTATTGATTAACCAATTTCTTTCAACACCTTCTTCATGTGAAGAGGATGTTTTAAGTTGCAATGGCCAAAAAGGCCAAGGTGTTGTTGGAGAACGATGTCCTGGAGGTTTTGGCATGATTTCAAAATTCACTACAGATTTTGCACCATGTCTATTAGATGTTCCAACACAATCTGAACCAGTATCGCCACCACCAATAACAATCACGTTTTTATCAGTTGCCATGACTTGGTCTTTTACTTCTTGACCAAACAACACTTTGGTTTGTTGGGTCAAGAAATCCATGGCCTGTACTACGCCATCGGCATCAATACCTGGAGTTGGCAAACTTCTTCTTTCGGTAGCACCGCCACATAGTACCGTTGCGTCAAAGTTTTTTAATTCTTCTACCGAATAATTAACACCTACATTAACATTCACTTTAAATGTAATGCCTTCTGCTTTTAAAATGGCTACACGGCGGTCAATGATGCCTTTTTCCATTTTAAAATTAGGAATACCGTAGCGCAATAACCCACCGATAGCATCATCTCTTTCAAAAACAGTTACGGTATGTCCTGCTCTGTTCAATTGTTGTGCTGCTGCCAACCCCGCTGGTCCTGAACCTACAATGGCTATGGTTTTACCAGTTCTGGTTTTAGGCGGTTGTGGTTTTATCCAACCTTCTTTAAAGGCCCGTTCTACAATCATCTTTTCGATGTTTTCCATAGCAACGGGGTCTTCAATAATGCCTAAAACACATGATTTTTCACATGGAGCTGGGCATAAACGTCCAGTAAACTCTGGAAAGTTATTAGTTGAATGCAACAACCAAGAGGCTTTTTGCCATTCCCCCTGATGTACCATATGGTTGAAATCTGGAATCAGATTTCCAAGTGGGCATCCGCTATGACAAAAAGGGATGCCGCAGTCCATACAGCGTGATCCTTGTTTGGTTAGATCTTCCTCTTTTAAAGGTATTGTAAACTCTTTATAATGCTTTACACGGTCTTCTACAGGCGCGTAAGTTTCATCTTCTCTATCAAATTCTTTAAATCCTGTTACTTTTCCCATGACACTATGCTATTGT
>CAXBNH010000032.1:0-15440 GCA_963976905.1 uncultured Algibacter sp. | reverse complement strand
TTTCCTTATTGGGCTCAAGTGCATTTTCATTGGCAGCGATCATAACAACGCCTTTATGCTTTTTCAAAACAAAATGGGCCAACTTATCTCCTACAACATGCATTGATTTTGATTTTCTCTTACCTAAAACAATAATGTCTGGCTGTTGTTCTGTCATGTGCTTTTCTATTTCATGCTTCAAATTACCAAAAACAAACCTATAATTGATATTTACACCGTAATCTTTTGAAATGGGCGCTATCACATCTTGTATTGTTTTGTCTGTGATGTTGCTTTCTTGATTGATGGTGCGCATTGCCGACAGTTGGTTGTCTTTTTCTAAAATATCAATGGGTTTTTTTACGTGGAAACATGTTATTTCCCCATTAATGATTTTTGCCAAGCTTACGGAGCTTTTTAGGGTGTTGCTCGTAGATTTTTTTAAATCTGAAAGCACCAATATTTTATATTTATTTTTTTTCATGGTGCTTTAGCTTAAACTTAATTTTGATTTTGGCCTCAATTCAAAAAACTCGATAAAACTTGGTGGGTTTTCAATAATTCCACGTTTTGAAACGAGCTTGATGTCAATGTTCCTTTCTTTGGCCTTGAATGCAAAATCCTCTAGAATTTCAATAATATCATTATCCAAATACCTTGTTTTTATTAAATCGATTTCTAAATAGGTATCTCTTGGTAAGCTTTCCAATTCTTTAAGAATAGCGCCTTTGTTGAAAAAAGTCACTTCTTCAGCAAGTGTCATTTTTATTTTATGCTTGCCGTTGCTCTTATCTTCAATATGAAGAAAATGTGAATTTTGGTAGCTTTTGAGCAGTATCACTACAATACCAACCATTAAACCTAAACCAATACCAACCAATAAATCGGTAAAGACAATGCCTAGTACCGTAGCAAAAAACGGGACAGATTGTTTCCAACCCAAATTATACATTTTTTTGAATAATGTTGGTTTTGCAAGCTTGTAACCAACCAATAATAAAATAGCGGCCAATACGGCCAACGGAATCATATTAAGCAATCGGGGAATCAAAACAACCGATATTAAAAGTAAAAACCCATGAATAATGGTAGATAATTTACTTTTCCCCCCTGACTGTATATTGGCAGAACTCCTTACAATAACCTGGGTGATTGGCAAACCACCAATTAAACCAGAAATGATATTGCCCGTTCCCTGGGCCAATAACTCCCTATTTGTTGGTGTTACGTTTTTATCTGGGTCAATTTTATCTGAGGCCTCCACACACAACAAGGTTTCCAAACTGGCCACCAAAGCAATGGTAAATGCCGTAATCCAAACCTCATGATTTGTGATGGCCGCAAAATTTGGAAAACTAAACTGACTTAAAAAATCTGATGTACTTTCAGGAATAGGCACACTTACCATGTGTTTTTGGCCAATGGACAAAAACTCGTTGTTTTGGGTTATCACAAAGAAAATAATACCTAAAACAACCACTACAAATGGTCCCTGGATCAATTTGAATATTTTGGATTTTTTGCTCAACACCTGTTCCCAAAAAATCATAAGAATCAAACTCACAAAGCCTATCAAAGCTGCACCGGGATGTATATTTCCCAACATGGTAAACAATTCTGAAAACGTGTTACCGCCATCAATTTCAAAAAACTCAAGATCCCAAGCAGACTCTTCATCGTACCCAAAAAAGTTTGGTATTTGTTTTAGAATGATAATGATACCAATACCGGTAAGCATCCCTTTAATAACTGACGAAGGAAAATAATATCCAATAACACCTGCTTTTAATACACCAAAGAGCAATTGGATAATCCCTCCTAAAACTACTGCAACCAAAAAATTTTCATAGCCCCCTAAAGTGCCAATAGCAGTTAAAACAATAGCTGCCAATCCTGCAGCAGGACCACTAACACCTACTTTGGAACCACTTAAACCCCCAACAACAACACCTCCAATAATACCAGCTATCAATCCTGAAAACAAAGGTGCGCCACTGGCCAAAGCGATACCTAAACATAGCGGTAACGCTACAAAGAATACGACAATACTCGCTGGCAAGTCGCTTTTAATACTTTTAAACATAAAATAAATAAGTTTTAACTTTTGATTATAATAAAACCAAAAGCAGTTAAAAAAATAATAACAGGCTTTAATAAGCCCTGAAAACCTAAATTATAATATGTGCAAGTCTGGTGGAGGGGAAATGAGATTTAAGTGAGGCTTAGGGTAATTTTTAAAATAATATTCCAAATTGTTTTCATCATCATTAGAAAACATAGCCATTTCACTTGCATTTGTTTCTGAAAATAAACCATTAACCTCTTTGATTTTAGGAGCACTATTCTCCTCTTCTTCAGAAGATGATGAGGCATAATAAACAGAAACATCTATAGAATCATCTATCATGATAATAACCGTTGGCCCTGCAATAAATGCCAAAAATATGATGGATAAAAAAATAGAGATTATGCTTCTCGTCATTCAGTTATTGATTTTTTCAAGAGATGCAAATATAGAATGTTTCACAATATTATTTGTTAAGTATTTCTTAAAACCCTGTAAACATGTTTAGCGAGTTCGTTTCCAATCACTTAATAATACTACAAAAATCATTTTTCATTACATCAAACATCACTTAACACTAAGGTAACATTTTAATCATTATTGCTTAATGGTAGCGTAACACGGATATCGTGATAATGCCTGTAATTTGCATAAAATGAATTACCGCACACTTATGAAACCTATAGCAACCTTAATTATCATGTTTTTTACCCCATTTTGTTTTTCACAAAACAGCGGGCTTATTGTTGGCAATGTATTGGATGGTGAGATGAATGATGCCCCTTTAATGTATGCTAAGATTTCTATAAAAGATACTGCATTAGAAACCACTACAGATTTATCAGGGCTATTCCTTTTTGAAAACCTAAAAGATGGCGATTATACTCTAGTATGCAGTTTCACTGGCTATGACACTAAAGAAGTAAACGTAAAAATCGCTTCTGGCGAGCCTACTGACACCAATGTTACTTTAAATGCCAGTACTATTTCTTTAAATGATTTTGCTCCATTGGGGCTTACCGCACAAAATCAAGAAGCAGATAAATCGGTTTCTGTTTTAAATTAAAACAATCTTCCATCAAAGAATATTCCTTTTGTCATCACTTTTTAGTTAAGCTGTTGTTTCAGTCTTCAAAAAATTATAACTAGGCACTATTTTCTTTTGATGTTTGGCCAATATTCTAATTTCCAGTTTCTTTTGCATATTCCATAATACCTAAAACGCACCAATGTTAATTTATTGTTTCTTAATGACTAGCTAGACCACATTCTCTTAACATTGACCTAACGCTAGTTTTACGGTTGTTTAATCTGTTGGTAACATCGTCTTTACATTAGCTCACGTTCTTTGCAGCTAGAAATCTAAAAGAACTAATGAGAAAATTTATTGTACTAATTGCATTATTTACAACAGCAATTTTTAACGCCCAAAACACGGGTTCCATTGTTGGAAAACTAACCGACAAAGAATATAACAACGAGCCATTGGCATTTGCCAACGTGCTGATTAAAGGCACTATAAAAGGAACAACCTCTGATATGGATGGTTTGTATGCTTTTGAAAATATAGAGCCTGGCACTTACGTATTGCAATTCAGTTTTGTAGGCTATGAAACCCAAGAAATAAATGCTACTGTTGTGGCAGATAAAGTAACCGAAGTAAATGTGCCTATGGGCGCTAGTGCAGCTTCGCTAGACGAAATTGTTATTACCACAACCACTAAAAGAGAGAGTGAAACGGCGCTTTTAATGGAGCAAAAAAAAGCAAATGTTATTGTTGAAAGTATTGGCTCTGAAAGATTAACTGAAATTGGAGTTTCTGATGCGGCAAATGCCACCACAAAAATATCTGGAGTAACCAAAAGTGAAGGTTCTGGAGATATTTATATTAGAGGTTTAGGTGATAGGTACTTATCCACAAGCATGAATGGTTTGCCAATCCCATCGGATGATGTAAATAACAAGAACATCAATCTTAACCTATTTTCAACCAATTTAATTGAAAACATTGGTATCAGTAAAACGTATATCACTAGCGGTTATGCTGATCAATCATCAGGTAATGTTAATGTGTCCTCTAAAAGTTATTCAAAAAAGGAATTTTCATTTTCCTTAAATTCTGGCGGAAACACCAATGTTTTAGGTTTAGATGGTGATTTCAAAAGAAGTATTGCTAGCGAAGATGTTACTTTTGGTTTTCATCAAAAAAAATATGCTTTAGTAGATCTTATAACAAGACAAGGTTGGGAACCTATTAATGAAAGTAAATCTGTTAATTACGGATTCACTTTATCTGGCGGTTATAAATTCAACATTTTTGGCAAAGAGCTATCTGTGTTTGCCGCTGGGGCACACGCTAAGGCTTTCAATTATCAAGAAGGATTATTTAAAAGCTATAGAGCAAACATATTGGACAATTCATTTTCCGATGTTCAATCATTTACATCAAACACCAATACTACTGGCTATGCCGATATTAAATTAAAACTTAATAACGACCACAATATCAAGTATAATTTTTTAGCCGTAAACAAAGGCGTAGACAACGTTTATGAGCAAGGAAGAAATGGTTTAGGTTATGTTTTTGACCAAGATCCACAGGAAGAAGGCGCTTTTATAAGAGACCAAAATTTTAAGCAAACCACCATGTTTATAAACCAATTATTAGGTGACCATCGTTTTGGAGATACCAATAATTTGGAATGGGCCGCTGGTTATAACTTTGTTTTAGCTGAAGAACCCAATAGAATTAGAAATGAAGCCAACATTCTTGATGCCAATACCGTG
The DNA here is from genome assembly GCA_963976905.1 of uncultured Algibacter sp. Classification (GTDB taxonomy): domain Bacteria; phylum Bacteroidota; class Bacteroidia; order Flavobacteriales; family Flavobacteriaceae; genus Pseudalgibacter. The sequence continues at coordinate 10,609 of CAXBNH010000032.1, read as the reverse complement.
CAATATGCACACGTTGGTGATTTTCAACAAAGAAAATCTAGCCAAAAAATTGAAGATGTTGAATACAATGGATTCATTGTAGATCATATTGATTTTGGTAAACAAGATGAGAATGAAAATCACATGTTTAAATTAAACTTAGGGGCTGATTTTCGTCAAAAAGAAAGAACATTTAACTCATTATTCATGGGTGTTAGAGCTAGGGGGTTTCAAGTACCGTCTGTCGATTTGTTTTCTCAAACTTTTACAGAAGCTAATTTTAATAATGGTTTAATCCTTAGGGAACGTGAGCCAGACAGGTATGAAGCCGATTTGAAAATTTATGCGGGTTTTGCCAATCTTGATTTTAAATTGAACAAATTTACAGGAAACTTTGGTGTTCGCTATGAAGTTGATCAATTGGATGTTCTGTGGGACGTTGCAAACTTTGTAGGTAGAGTTGGGTCAACAAATAGAGATTACAACGAGTTTTACCCTAGTGTAAACTTCAAATACGAACTGACTGAAAAACATTTTGTGCGTTTTGCATCTAGCTTAACACAAACCCTACCTGAGTTTAAGGAATTGTCTCCTTTTGAGTATGTGTCTCCAACAGGTCGGGTAACTAGAGGTAACATAGAATTGGAAAAGTCTGACGTAACAAACGTTGACCTAAAATGGGAGTTTTTCCCTAAAAAAAGCGAACTGGTTTCTGCTACTGCATTTTACAAACAAATTAAAAACCCTATTAACTTAGCGCAAACCAGAGGGTCTTCTGGAATATTTCAATATTACAATACAGGCAAAAAAGCAAACGTATATGGAATTGAGCTAGAAACCAGGTTAAATCTTATTGAAAATGAAGATGAAGAAAGCGTTTTGAATGTAAATGCAAATTTTACTAAAATGTGGTTCAATCAAGATTTACTTAAAGATTTTCAATACAAAGACGTTAAAGAATCTGGCCTTCAAGGAGCATCGGATTTCATTGTAAACACTTCAATGGGCTACAATAGTCAAACAGAGAATACTTTTGTTGCTACCCTTACAGGAAACTATTCATCAGATAAAATATTTGCTCTTGGTTCTCCAGAAGATTTTACCAATAGTGATATCCTATATAACGATGAGATTATTGAAAAAGGCTTCTTTACATTAGACCTTGTACTAAGCAAAGCGCTTTCAGAAAAATGGGAAGTACGCTTATCTGGTAAAAACCTATTGGATCCAGACATACAGCAAACCCAAGAAATAAGAAATATCAATACAGGAAATATTACGAATGAGATAGTTAGTTCGTATAAAAATGGTGTTGAAATTAAGCTAGGTGTTAAATACACTTTCTAATTAACCTTTAGATAACATTATCATTAGAAAATCAAATCAAACATAACCTCAGTTTAATATTGGCTTAAACAAAAAACAACGTTAACGCATTTAATTTGCATAACAATAAAATTAAAAAACAAACATGAAAAAAGTAGTATTAAAATTAGCAGGCATTGCAGCAGTTTTTACTTCATTAGTATTCAATAGCTGTAGCAGTAATGATGACCCAAATCCTATTGAAAAAGGCGATTCTGAAGTTATAAAAAACCTTGAAGTTGGTATTATGAACGGAAAACTAGAAGAAAGTTATACACTTGACGCTAGCGTTGTTTATAATTTAACATCATCTTTTATTGTAGATAAAGATGCTGTATTGAACATTCCTGCCGGAACAAAAATTCTTGCTGATGCTGGTGGTACAGATGTGTATTTAGCAGTATTAAAAGGTGGTGAAATAAACATTAATGGGAATGCCAACAACCCAGTTGTAATGTCTTCAGCTAATGGTCAGCCAGGCGATTGGGGAGGGTTAACAATCTGTGGGAACGCAACAACAACAGCAGGTGTTGATGCCGAGGCAGAAGTTGGTGGTTTCTTATATGGAGGAACTAGTGATTCTGATAGTTCTGGCATTATTAGATACTTACAAATAGTTGGTACAGGTGCTCAAATCAGTTTAGAATCTCAATACAATGGTGTATCTTTTTACGCAGTTGGTTCTGGAACTTTAGTTGATAACGTTGCTGTTATTAATGGTTCTGATGATGGTGTTGAGTTTTTTGGAGGAACGGTATCTATTTCAAATTTATATTTAGAAAACAATGATGATGATGCTATTGACTGGACAGAAGGATGGAACGGAACTGTAACCAATGCTTTCATTTCTCATACTGTAGCTGGTTTTTCAACTGCTTTTGAAGGAGATAAAGCAAATGGAAACCCTAAATTCAATAACATTACGGCTATTTCAACTGTTGGAGGTACTGCATTACAATTCAAAAAACAATCTGGTGGTACTATTACAGGCTTATCTTTAAGTGGTTATGATGTAGATTTGGATATGTTAGACGGAGGAAATACTTCTAATGTTATAATTAATGGTATTACAGCAGTTGCATTAACAGAACCTGAAAACCCTGAGAAACCAGAAGATGCAGGTAAATATTATTACAGTTTAAACACTTCGGTTGTGCCTACAGTTAAAGCTGAAGATTTTCCTTGGGTAAGTTCAGACTTATCTTTTGAAAGCAGTGTTTTACAAGGTGCAGTTACTGGTAAAGTAACGTTAGATGCTAATACAAGTTATAAATTAAATTCATCATACATTGTTCAAGACGGAGGCGAATTGGTTATCCCTGCTGGTACTAAAATCACAGCCAGAGACGGTGGTACTGGTGTTTATATAGCAGTATTAAAAGGCGGAAAAATTGATATTCAAGGAACTGCTGCAAAACCAGTTGTTATTTCTTCAGCAAATGCCAATCCAGGTGATTGGGGAGGCTTAACTATTTGTGGTAAAGCTACAACTAGTGCAGGTATTGATGCAGAAGCCGAAGTTGGAGGTTTTATTTACGGTGGTACTGTAGATGCTGATAATTCGGGTTCGGTTACATACTTAGTCATTAAAGGTACCGGAGCTCAAATTAATTCAGAGTCTCAATACAATGGTGTATCTTTATATGCTGTTGGGTCTGCTACGGTTTTAAACAATATTTCAGTAATAAATGGTGCTGATGATGGAATTGAATTTTTTGGTGGAACTGCTTCTGTTACCAACATGTATTTAGAAAACAATGAGGATGACGCTATCGATTGGACTGAGGGATGGAATGGTACTGTAACTAACGCTTATATATCCCACACAATTGAAGATTTCTCGACTGTTTTTGAAGGCGATAAAGCTAATGGAAATCCTAAATTCAATAACATTACAGCAATCTCAACTACAGGCGGTACGGCTTTACAATTCAAAAAACAATCAGGCGGAACTATTACAAACCTTTATTTAAGTGGTTACACTAAAAACATTGACATGGCTGATGATGGCCCTCTTGCCAATGTTATTATTGATGGAAATGCAGCTAATACGACTGATGCATACAACACAGGAACACAAGTAGATATTTCTGGTTGGGTTTGGAAAAGTACTGGATTATAATTTTCAGAATATCATAATAAATAGAAAAGCATCCCAAATGGGATGCTTTTCTGTTATTTTAATAATAACTTTATACTTTTAAACAGTTCTAATTAGCGGAGTATTACAAATTGAAAACCATATTAATCCATTTATTGAACAGGTACGATGTTTTAAAACAAAAGAGTACAAAGTTAACATTGCGGCTCTTGCTCATATCCTTCATCTTTATAAAAGCAAATACCTATGCACAAAATGACACTCCTATTCACAGCATTACATCTGGAGGCACAACTCTTAGCTTTACAGATTTAGGAGCAAATAATTATGGTGTAAATATTGAATTATCTGGCACCCATTATGAACAAACAACCCCCTGTGCTGTAGAAGTTGTAACTGGATCTGGACAAACTAATTGGATTTTTAGTTCTTATTATAAGATAGAAAATTTAGGCAATAATGTGTACCAATGCCTAGGCATTCAAACAAGCCAAAATGGATCAAAATTTAGTTTTACAGACACTTACAGTCTGCATAGCTTTGGGTGCTTTCAAGTGGATAGAGAAGTAGAAGTAATTTCTAAAGGAAATGGTGATTCTGGCTTTTCAACATGTCTGACTTTTTCTGAAGACCAAGCAACAAGCATGAATAATTTTGATTTTTTCGCACCTGGAATTTGGCACAAAGACAATTCAAAAGTTTCGGATGTTTCATTAGCATCAAATCTAAATGATTATTACTACTGGTTTAGAGAAGACCGTATGCCTCTTCCTATTTTTATGCTCAGAAATAAAACTTCTGGAGCAACTTTTTCAGTAGGCCACCTTAATCCTGATGGCTCCACCTTTTTGGGAGAAAATGGCCTTTATCGTATTATTGATGGCCGTATGAAATTTGCCTCTATAGGATTGCAAAATAATACACAACCAGAAGTAGGCATACTCTACCCTGGTAGCGAGGGAGAACGCACAGGTATCTACGGAATGTCTTCTACAAAAAAATGGGCTTATAGAAGCCACCCTATAAATTTAGGATATACTCAAAATTATAAATTGGGGATGCGTCTTTATCACGAAGATGATTTTACCAGTGCCATGAAAAATACTTGGAATGCTTATTATAACATTTTTAATCCAGCAATATACGAATGTGATCTAAACCAAGTGTATCTTCAACAATTAGGATTGTTAAATAATTATTGGAAATCCATTAATGGTTCATCAGGGTTTCCATTTCGAATTTTACTTAATGGCACCGTTGAGGATTCTAGTGATTATAACTGGGATATGGGTTTTGTAGGTATGCAAATACCAAATGCCGCAGTATTATTGAGAGAGGGTATAAATACTAATAATACAGAAATGTTAAAAAAAGCCGAGCAGACTTTAGATTGGTGGGCAGATAACAGTATTACTACATCAGGATGCCCACGAACTTGGTATGATCCTTATCCCCAAACATGGAGAAACACTCCAACTTTTACAAGAGTTGTTGGTGATGGAATGTCTGGTATGCTTTGGGCTTGGAATTTTGAAAAAAAACAAGGAATAGATAAAGTAAACTGGCTAAATGCTTGCTATCAGGTTGCAAATTGGCTTCTTTCTATTCAGAATACTGATGGTTCATTTCCGAGAGCTTGGAATTATCAGAATACACAGTTACTCATGCCGAGAAAACAAACACTTCGCATATTGTGCCCTTTTTAGTAGATATGTATAAAGTAACAAGAAATACTTCGTTTAAAGATGCCGCTATTAACGCAGGAAATTATATTTACACCACAAATTACAAAAATTTTGATTACATAGGAGGAACTCCAGATAACCCTAATGTTCCTGATAAAGAAGCTGCTTCCATGGCATTAAGGGCTTTTTTAGCTTTATATGATACTAATGCCGATTTAAAATGGATTGACGCAGCTAAACAGACAGCCTATTACTATGAAACTTGGGTTTATTCTTGGAATGTTCCAATTCCAAACAATGACACGAATGCAACCTTCCCAAAAAACCGTAACACTACTGGTTTAAGTCTTATTGCAACAGGGGGCAACGGCGCAGATTCGTATGCCGCTATTGATGCCTTTAGCTTCTATAGAATGTACCTTTACACAGGAGACACACATTTACTTGAAATATCTCAAATGCTACTTAATAACACCAAACAAGGCGTTAATTGGGATGTCAACGATCCTATTACTGGTTTTGGAGCGTTTGGTATTTTACAAGAAGCATTGAATGTTATGATTCCTAGAGGTCATGGCGTACCTTATTATCTGCCATGGCAAACCTATAACCTTGTAGAGCCTATGGTTTTATTTTGGGATACCTTTCAAACAGAAAGCTTTGATATCAATACAATAAATAGCCTTCCCAATAAAAATAGCTTACATAATAATTATTCAGAAACACGAAATTACACGTCAAGTTTTTCCGAGGAGATAAATACAGGTGATACATATATCATTGTGAACCGAAATAGCGGAAAAGTTTTGGAAGTCGCAAATAACACAGACAACATTCAACAAGGAACGTACACTGGATCTGAAAATCAACGATGGAAAATAGAAAATATAGAAAATGGTTATAAAAAACTCATTACACAATACAATAATAGAGTTATTGGAGTACTAAATAGCTCAACTGCTAATGGAGCCAATATAGTTCAAGTAGATTACACAGGAGGTAATGAACAAGCTTGGAGTGTAAAAAGTATCGGTGGAGGTTATTGGAAAATAACAAATAAAAATAGTGGAAAAGCAATGGATGTTGAGGGGTTTTCTCAAGATAATGAAGCCAATATTTCCCAATATTCTGACAATGCTATATTTAATCAAGAATGGCTTTTTATTAAATGTGATGAGACACAACTTTCTGTTCAAAAATTTTAAATTAATAAAAAAACTCAGGAATGAAATCAATCCTGAGTTTTTACTGCTACAATTTACTTACCAAGCATAAGCAACTCATTACAAACCACTTCAGTTATATAGCGTTTGTTGCCTTCTTTATCGTCGTAACTACGTGAGGTTAGTTTGCCCTCAATGGCCACCTCTTTTCCTTTGGTTACATATTTTTCAATGATTTGAGCTGTTTTACCCCAAGCTACCACATTGTGCCATTGGGTATCGGTAATTTTTTCACCTTTATTATTGGTGTAACTTTCATTTGTGGCAATATTGAATTTTGCCAATGTTTTTCCTGATTCTAGATTAATGATTTCTGGATCGTTTCCTAAGTTACCAATCAACTGTACTTTGTTTCTAAGTGTGTTCATAATTTTAAATTTTAATGTTAAACAATTGATACTATCGAGTTCTTATGTTTCGACGATGCAAATATGAAACAGCTTCCAAAAATTATTCGGTTGTTAACTATTTAAATTCGTTTGTAAATATTTGTAGTCGTTTGTAAACGGATATAAAAATTTGCCTATATTGCTTTAAATATGAATTATTTATGGCAAATCAATGTTTAGAATGCGGTGATAAAATTGTAGGTAGGATTGATAAAAAATTCTGTAGCGATGGCTGTAGAAATGCCTACAACAACAAAATAAACAAGGATAGCAAAAACCTGATACGTAACACCAATAACAGGCTTCGGAAAAATTATAGGGTTTTGGAAACGCTCAATCCAGATCAGAAAACAAGAACTTCTAGGGCAAAACTTATTGAAGCTGGTTTTGATTTCAATTACTTTACCAGTATTTATACCACCAAAGCGGGCACCGTTTATTACTTTGTTTATGACCAAGGCTATTTGCCACTTGAAGGTGACTATTATGCATTGGTAAAACGAGAAGGATAGATTTGTAACAAATCATTTTAAAAACACACCAATTGGTAAATTAATCTATGTTTTCAGAATTATCAAATGCAATCGTTCCTTTATTAATCATCCTTGCCGTTATCATCATAGGTTTTTTGATTTATTATTTCAGTAAAAAACAAATCATTTTAAGAAAATTGGCAAAGTTTGAGTTTAGGCAAATAGCCCAATTTAGAACAAATGAACTAACTAAAATCTCTGGAAAAGTACTGGAGGTAAATGAGCCATTTATAGCTCCATTAAGTAAAAGAAAGTGTGTTGCCTACATTTTCAAAGTGAAGCAAAAAATACAATCAGGAAAGAATTCCCATTGGAAAACCCTCATTAATAAGGAAGATATCCAAGATATTTTTATTGAAAAATCGGGAGAGTTGGTCATGATTAAACCTTCACGAGCAACCAGCAATTACTATAGCTTTTTGGTTGAAGACAAAAGTATATCTTCAGGAACTTTTAACGATCCAAATCCTGAATTTCAAAAAGTATTGGACTCCTTTGGTATTGAAAGCACCAACTGGCTTGGATTTAATAAAACCTTAAGGTACTCTGAAAGAATCATAGAAATTGGCGAAACTATAACTGTTGGAGGCATTGCTAAATGGAAAGCGTTAAATGAACCTATTGCCGGATATAATTACAGCAAAATCGCAGCCTTAGAAAGCAATGACATCCAAAAAATCATCATAACTGATTTACTTGAAGCCAAGGAATCACAAACAAAAACCCGATAATTTTATACAAATCTTATCTCCTCATTTAAAATATTGTGATGAAACCTATTTCCAGTTATGTCCTTTTAATGCCATAGCGGCCTTAAGAATATCTTTCTGGCTTATTTGACCTACCAACTTACCATTTTCAACAATAGGAAAGCGTCTGCGTTTGGCTTCTAAAAACTTACTGGCTGCATCAAAAATATTCATATTGCCATCAATGGTTTCTACATTCATTGCCATGTGCTTTTCAATGGTATCATTTTGCATGGGCATATTGTAATAGCGACTTTCACTAATTTGCTTGATACAATCGCCTTCAGAAATAATGCCTACCAATTCATGCTTTTCATTCACTACGGGTCCACCAGAAATCCTATTTTTAATAAGGGTTTCCATCACATCTTCTATAGATTGGTTTGGTGTAAATGTTATTAAGGTGGTAGTCATATAATCACTAACCTTTAATGGTGTTTCATCTATTGTATTGGCCTGTGCTCTACGAGCGCCTTGAAAACTTTTTATACCCATGATTTTAAATTTTTAAGATTAATAATTATTTATGCAATACTGTCAAAAAAATGCTCAATGCTATTAATAACAGTTACACAAGTAGAATTTAGAACTCTTGCAGGTTTCGATATAGTCATTTGGGAATGATCCTAAACTACTAAAGATAGCATTTTTTCAATCAAAAAAAAATTTTAGCAATGTTTTGTGACTTTAAATGTTAATTTTTTATAGATTTAGCCCAATCAAAAATATGGGTTACTTATGATTATGTGAATGTTACACACAATAACCCTTAATAAAAAAACAAAAACAATTAAATATTTACAAATGAAAAGATTATTGGCGCTAGTTTTATTGGTAAGTGGCTTTCAAATGAATGCTCAAAGCAATTCAGAATTATTAAAACATTATGAGGCTTATTACAAACAAATGCAAATTCAAGGCGATACGCAAGGGGTTATCAACGGATTGACCCATTTGATCGTATTGCAGCCCTCTCAAGCCAGGAAAGACACTCTGGCCTATATTTATATGAGTGAAGGAAAAAATGTAGAAGCATTAAACACCATTGGTATAGACAAACTTGCAACAGATTCTGATATTGCAACGCAGGTAAAAGCGGTTAGCTTAAAAGCCCTAAGGCAACCAAAACGTGCTTTAGAGCATTTTGAAGTACTTTTTAAAAGAAACCCAGACCCTTTAGTGGCCTACGAACTAGCAGAACTTAATATGCAATTACAGAACTATGCCCAAGCACAGATACATATTGATTATGGATTGGCAAACGCCAAAGACGATATGAAAAAAGCATTTTATGAGCAACAACAGCCTTATGAAGTGCCCTTAAAATCTGCTTTCATGTACTTGAATGCTTTAACAGTTTACAACAATGATCCGAAAGCAAACATTGATGCTGCTGTAGATATATTGGATGCCACTTTAAAAACCGCCCCAAATTTCAATTTGATACAGATTACAAAAAACGAACTGTTAAGACAGAAGCAATTGCAACAAACACAGGCAACAGAGGCCAAGAAATAAATAATATACTAAACAAAGAATAGCCCTTACAAATTTGTATGAATTTGTAAGGGCTATTTTTTTTTTAAAGACAGATAGCAGGATTACAATCTGCACCAAAAGTCTAATGGTTTATCCTTTTTTAAAATTTTAAGAATAAAATAAATGTAATCTTATATTTACAATTTATTTTTTGTTATCTTTATAAACTGAAAAAACAAACACTTCAACCCAAAAATTATGAAACAAAATTATCTATCAAAACTTACTTTTTTACTTTTAATAGTACTAAATACAACAATGGCATTTGCACAAACCACTTTTGCAGGTATGGGAGCTGCTAATTCTGGAGGCACAGGCTTTAAAACCATTTCAGATGTAAATCTTGTTGTTAGCAATGATTTTACATCATTTTCACCAGATATGGCCTATAATAACACTACATCTTCATCTAAGACATTAACAATAAAAGCAGATGGTGTAGATTCAGATTTTTTCGATTTTAATGGATTAATCTTCTATGCTTTTAACGCTAATGGAATTACTCTTAACGCAAGTTCTACCGTGGTATTTAAAAATACTTCGGGAAGTGTTATAAGAACCATGACCATGAATGATGATGTTTTTATGGCACAAAATGCAGATATGGACATAAGTGCACTTTTTGATAATAACATGACACTGCCAGTTCTTGGTGTAGCGAGTATTGATTTTAATTTTGTAATAACTGGTTGCTGTAATAATGGTAATAATTTTAGTAATTTCACTTTTAAAAACATTACCTATTCAAATCCAAATGTTTTGTCTGTTGAAAACCAAACGAACGATGATGCAACATTAATAATATTTCCTAACCCTTCTGTTGCCCATATTCAAATTTCAGGTTTGACCCAAAGAGAAAATTATATTATATATAATGTATTGGGTGCTCAAGTAATAAACGGAAGCGTTTTTAACAATGAAACTATCGACATAAGAGATTTTGCTAAGGGCATTTACATATTAAAGCTGGAAAATAGAAATCCAATCAAGTTTTTGAAAGAATAATTCATTTGACCAAAATCGGATTCTAAAAAATCTTATAAAAT